>NZ_JBQSWC010000005.1:0-149389 GCF_052376775.1 Halomonas sp. AOP43-A1-21
ACGCCTGGGGGCCAAAAAGGTTCTGACGCTGATCAACAACGCCGCCTATGTGGATCTGGTGCAGGGCGGCGATATCGATATCGCGATTTCTCCCCAGCAGGCGACTATCGGCAGCCTCTTAACCCACGTGCGCCGCGGCGATATCGTCAACGTGCACTCGCTGCGCCGTGGGGCGGCGGAAGCCATTGAGGCTATCGCCCACGGCGACAAACAGTCTTCCAAGGTGGTGGGCCGTACCATCCGCGAGATCAACCTACCGGACGGCACTACCATCGGCGCGATTGTGCGCGGCAAGGAAGTCATTATCGCCCACGGCGATGTCCTGGTGGAAAGCGGCGACCACGTGATTCTGTTTGTGATCGACAAGCGCCGCATCCGTGATGTGGAACGCCTATTCCAAGTCGGTTTGACGTTCTTTTAGGAGCATGCAACAACCATGAGTCTGCGGGTCATTTCACGCATTTTAGGGCTACTGCTGATGCTGTTTAGCCTGACCATGCTCCCCCCCATGTTAATTTCCCTATGGTTTCGCGATGGGGTTTGGCACGCCTTTATGATTGGTCTCGCCATTACGGTGGTGACCGGCTTGATCATTTATCTGCCTAATCGAAAAGCTCGTAAAGAGCTGCGCATCCGTGATGGATTTTTAATTGCGGCCATGTTCTGGACGGTACTGGCCCTGTTCGGTTCGCTGCCCTTAATGCTGTTTGGCGATACCGCGCTGAGCATTACCGACGCAGTGTTTGAATCTTTTTCCGGCTTGACCACGACGGGTGCCACGGTGATTACCGGGATCGATTTTCTACCCGAATCGATTCGCTACTATCGTCAGCAGCTCCAGTGGCTAGGCGGAATGGGGATCGTGGTACTGGCCGTGGCGATTCTGCCCATGCTAGGCGTCGGCGGGATGGCACTCTACCGCACCGAGATCCCGGGGCCGCTAAAGGATTCCAAGCTGACCCCCAGAATCACCGAAACGGCCAAGGCGCTGTGGTATATCTATGCCACGCTGACTATTGCCTGCATGGTGGCCTATATGCTCGCGGGCATGAACTGGTTCGATGCGCTCGGGCACAGCTTCTCGACCGTGGCGATTGGCGGCTTCTCGACCCACGATGCCAGCATCGGCTACTTCAATAGCCCGTCTATCGAGCTGATCTGCGTGGGCTTTATGCTGATTTCAGCATTCAGCTTCAGCCTGCACTTTATAGCCTGGCGCGAAAAGCGCTTGCTGCATTACTTCCAGGACCCTGAAGCGCGCTTCTTAATGCTGTTTCTGGCGGGGTTGGTCACCATCGCCGTGATCACCTTATGGCTGACGCAAACCTACGATACGATGAGCGGCTTACGCTACGGTCTGTTCGAGGTGGTGTCGGTTGCCACCACGGCAGGCTTTTCAGTGGCCGACTTCTCGGCCTGGCCCGGCGCGCTACCCTTTTTACTCTTCATTGCAGCGTTTGTGGGTGGCTGCTCAGGGTCAACCGCGGGCGGCATGAAGGTTATCCGTATTATCCTGATCCTCAAGCAGGGCATGCGTGAAGTCATGCGCCTGATTCACCCCAACGCAGTGATTGCGGTCAAGGTCGGCAAAGTAAGCGTACCGGACAGCATCGCCCAGGCGGTTTGGGGATTTTTCTCCGCCTACGTCATGCTGTTCTTTTTAATGATGGTCGGCGTGATGGCCACCGGTGTCGATCAGATCACGGCCTGGTCATCGGTGGGTTCCGCGCTTAATAACCTGGGCCCCGCACTCGGCGAAGCCAGCAGCCACTACGGCGAGCTACCTGACCTTGCGAAATGGATACTGGTACTTGCGATGCTCTTGGGCCGCCTAGAAATTTTTACCGTGTTAGTGTTGTTTACCCCGGCCTTCTGGCGACGCTAGCACCCGCTTTATTATTTGAGTTGAGATATCATGAATCACGATGAAACCACCCCGCTGAGCGCGGCACCTGCCGCCTTGCCGGCCACCAGCGGGCCGCTGAAAACGGTTGCCGTTGGCGATACCACCTATACGCTATTGGGCACGGCACACGTTTCGGCGCAAAGTGCTGATGACGTGCGCAGCCTTGCCGATAGCGGCCATTTTGACGCTATCGCCATCGAGCTCTGCGATGCCCGCCACCACAGCATGAATAACCCTGACGCTATGGGCGAGCAGGACCTGTTCCAGGTATTCAAGCAGGGTAAGGCCGGTATGGTAGCGGCAAGCCTGGCGCTGGGCGCTTTCCAGCAGCGCATCGCCGAGCAGTCGGGTATTGAGCCGGGCGCGGAGATGCGTGCAGCCCTTGAAGAGTGCCGCAGCCGCAACCTACCGTTGCTGCTGGTCGACCGCGATGTGGGCGTAACGCTTAAGCGCATCTACCGTAACGTTCCCTGGTGGCAGCGGTTTTCGCTTTTTTCCGGCTTGATTGGCAGCGTGCTATCACGCCAGGACGTATCCAAGGAAGAGATCGAAAAGCTTAAAGAAGGCGACATGCTGGAAGCCACGTTCAGCGAGTTTGCCGCCGAGTCGGAAGCGCTGTATACCCCGCTGATTCGCGAACGCGACCGCTATATGGCTCTGCGTCTTGCCGAACAGGCCCCACCCGGGCGCTTCAAAAACGTATTGGTGGTACTGGGCGCCGGGCATCTCAAAGGTACCGTTGAGCACTTGGAGGCCCCGCTTCCCGAAAATCCCACCGTTGAGCGTGAAGCCCTGGAAGCAACACCGCCGCCCTCTAAGCTGTGGAAGGCTCTGCCCTGGCTGATTACCATTCTGGTGATTACCGGCTTTGCGATTGGCTTTTCACGCAATACGGATCTCGGCTGGCAGCTGGTGCTGGAGTGGTTTTTGATCAACGGCATCTTATCCGGCGGTGCGACCATTATTGCTCTTGCCCACCCGGTCACGGTCATCGCCACCTTCTTTGCCGCTCCACTGACCTCGCTAAACCCGACCATTGGCGCAGGCTTTGTCGCCGCTGGGGTCGAGCTTTACATGCGCAAGCCCAAAGTGCGTGACTTCTCATCGCTGCGTAAAGATGTCACTCACCTTAAAGGCTGGTGGAAAAATCGTGTATCGCGCACGCTGCTGGTGTTTATCCTGGCAACGCTGGGCTCGGCGATAGGTACCTGGGTCGCGGGCTTCAGAATTGCCGGCGCTCTGTTTGGTGGCGACGCCGCGTGAGTATGCACCGGCGCGCGCCCTGGCAGGCGGATGCCCTGCTGCTGCTGGTAACCATACTGGCGGCAGGCGGGTGGATTTTCTCCAAAGAAGCCCTTGCCGGGATGCCACCGCTGCTGTTTATCGGCACGCGCTTTTTGCTGGCCGGGCTGATCCTGCTGGGGTTTGCCTGGCCTGCGCTAAGCCGTATGCCCGCCCGCCGTATTCGGCGCGGCATTTTTGTAGGCCTGCTGTTTAGCGTCGCCATCGGCTTCTGGATCATGGGACTTAAAACGTCCAACCATCTGGGCGAAAGCGCGTTTATCAATAGCCTTGGGATACTGCTGGTACCTGTGGTCGCCAAGCTGCTGTTTGGCGACCGCCCGCCACGCACCACCTGGATAGCCCTGCCCGTTGCCCTGCTGGGATTTGCCTTACTTTCGCTCAATGCGGGCTTTAGAGTAGAAACCAGCCAGCTATTAATGGTATGCGCAGCGCTCTGCTTTGCGTTCCTGATTAATGTTAATACCCGCGTAGTGCGTAATGTACCCGCCCTGCCGTTGACCACGCTGCAGCTTTTATCGGTGGGTACCGTGTTAACCATCGTGTCGTTTACGTTTGAACGTCAGCCCGTGGCGCTTAATACGTCCATTTTAGGCTGGTTTATCGCCAGCGTGCTGCTCGCAAGCTCTGCGCGGTTTTTCCTGCAGATCACCGCCCAAGGGATGACCACGCCCAGCCATGCCTCGGTCGTTTTGATGCTGGAAGCGGTATGGACGGCGTTATTCGCCGCCTGGTGGTTTGGCGAAACCATGGCACCGCTTCAGTTGCTCGGCTGTGGGCTGATTTTTACCGCCCTGCTGATTAACCGCTGGTATTGGGTGCGGAAAATATTGCTGCGCTGGTTACCCGGCGCTGCCCGCTAAATCCTAGTCTTCCAACACTTCCTGACGTGCTAACAGGCGCGTCATTGCTTCCGTGGGTTCGGCAATTTTCTTGTAGAAGCGGCTGGCGGCGTAACTGTCGTTGAACACGTCAAAATAGTCATCCAGTACCGCCGCCGCGTTCTCATCCCCGCCCTGGCGCAGCAACTCAATAGCCACTTCTGCCGTGCATAAATGCGCTTTAGAAGCAGGCTTGCGCAGCCGGTAGCGGGTTTCGCGCTCGGTACGTAAAGGCAGTACCGGCAAGCTATCCAGGTAAGCGCTTTTGCGGAACATGCGCCGCGCCTGACGCCAGGTGCCATCCAGAATGATAAACACCGGGATGCGTGAATCCTGCTTGGCGCTGTGCACGGCGTCCATCCCCACCACGCGATCCGCATAGTCGGGCTGATCATCAGGGAAAATCAAAAACGGCGCATAGCGCGGGTCTGCCAGCAGAGCGGTCAACTGCGCATCGGGCGCCGTGCGGTACCAGGTAAACACCTGGGTTTGCGCCAGCACATCACCAATCAACCGGCCGGTATTGGTCGGTTTGTAGTGCTCCAGTGAGTGGGTGATCAGCCATACCTGGGCGTCACTTTCCGCCTTTACCTGATACGGGCACAGGCAGTTCAGCTTGGGTAGATTGCAGCCTTCGCAGCGTATGACAAAACTGCCCCGCGCCTTGAACTCACGCCGCGGTGGGCGCGAATGGCCGGTAGCCGGATCACACTCAGGGGAAGTATCAGAGGCAGACATCCGCGCTCCAGACAGAAGAAAAGGGCGCAGAGTATAAAGCAGGGCATCCCGAATGACGAACCCAACCATGTAAACCAGAAAAATTCTTGAAGTTGACATAACACTCTTGGCGCCGATAAAGTCTAGTCAACTTATTAAACTGAAATGGTTTACCGATGACTGCGACTGCCGCCCCCCGCCATGACTGGACGTTAGACGAAATCAATGCGCTTTTTGCGCTGCCGTTCAATGATCTGCTGTTTCAGGCCCAGCAGGTTCACCGGGCGCACTTTGATGCCAACGCCGTGCAGATATCCACGTTACTGTCGATAAAAACCGGCGCCTGCCCGGAAGACTGCAAGTACTGCCCCCAATCCGGCCACTACAACACGAAGCTCGAAAAAGAGAAGCTGCTGGAGATCGAAAAGGTCGTCGAGCAAGCTCAGGCGGCAAAAGCGGCAGGCGCCAGCCGCTTCTGCATGGGGGCTGCATGGCGCAGCCCTCGCGACAAGGATTTAGTGCTGGTTGAAGAGATGGTGCGTCAGGTAAAGGCCTTGGGGCTTGAAACCTGCATGACGCTGGGCATGGTGGACAATCTTCAGGCCAGCCGCCTGGCGGCCGCTGGGCTTGATTACTACAACCATAATCTAGACACATCGCCCGACTATTACGGCGAGATCATCACCACACGCACCTATAGCGACCGCTTGGAGACCCTGGCCACGGTGCGCGACGCGGGCATGAAGGTATGTTCGGGTGGCATTTTGGGCATGGGCGAAGACGCCCAGGATAGAAGCGCCCTGCTGCAACAGCTGGCGAAACTCACTCCCCACCCAGAGTCAGTGCCGATCAACATGCTGGTAAAAGTACCCGGCACGCCGCTGGAAAACGCAGACGACATGGACCCTCTCGAATTTATCCGCGCCATCGCCGTTGCCCGTATAATGATGCCGCAAAGCCACGTGCGTCTTTCGGCCGGGCGCGAGCAGATGAGCGAATCTACCCAGGCGCTGGCGTTTCTGGCGGGCGCCAACTCGATCTTCTACGGTGACAAGCTGCTAACCACCGGCAATCCTCAGGCCGACCGCGACCGCGCCCTGTTTGCCAAGCTGGGCCTTCACCCTGAAAAGCGCGAGACCTGTGAAAGTGAAGATACTCAGGCCGCACGCCTTGCCCAGCAGGCGCAGCAGCAACGGCTTAATGAACGCGCCGCCGAGCTTGCGGTGGATGCCAGTGTCTAAAGCGTGGCGTGAGCGGCTAGGCTATGCTCATGATACTCGCCAGCATGCTCGGCAGTGGCGCACTCGGCGCATCAGGCAGCCGGAATTGCTGGATTTCGCAGGCAATGACTACCTCGGCCTGGCGAAAGACCCGCGGGTCCAGAACGCTCAGGCCGAAGGTGCCCGACGGTTTGGCGCGGGTGCCGGCGCATCGCATCTGGTAAACGGCCACCTAGCGATTCATGAAGCCCTGGAAGAGGCATTGGCCGCCTGGACGGGGCGCGAGCACGCGCTGCTGTTCTCCACCGGCTATATGGCGAATCTGGGCGTACTCCAAGCGCTTGCCGATACTGATACGGCCATCTTTCACGATCGACTCAATCACGCCTCACTGCTGGATGGCAGTGCGCTGAGCGGCGCTCGCTCGCGGCGCTACCACCATAACGATATTGACGATTTGACCCGCCTGATGGCACGCAGCGCCTGTACACACAAGCTGGTGGTAAGCGACGGTGTCTTCAGCATGGACGGCGACGTGGCCGATATTGCCGCTCTGGCGCAGGTAAGCCAGCAGCATGACGCCTGGCTGATGATCGATGATGCCCATGGCATGGGCGTTATGGGCGTTAACGGTAGCGGTTGCGTCGGGCCTCGCTGGAGTAGCCAGCAAGTGCCCATTCTGGTGGGCACGCTAGGCAAGGCGCTAGGTACTGGCGGTGCGTTCGTCGCGGGTGATGCGCTGCTCATTGACCACCTGACCCAGTTCGCCAGAAGCTATGTCTACACCACCGCGCAGCCGCCCGGCGTTGCCGCCGCGACGCTTCAAGCGCTCACCATTGTTCAGCGTGAACCCGAGCACCGCGAGCGCCTTGAGCGGTATATCAGTTACTTTCGTGAGGAGGCCTGGCGGCTCAACCTGCCACTCGGCGAATCACGCACGCCCATTCAGCCGCTGTTGCTGGGAAGCGAATCGCGCTTAATGCTGTGGGCCGAACGCCTGCACCACGCGGGGATCGATGTTGGCGCGATTCGTCCACCGACAGTGCCCAAGGGTGAGTCGCGCCTGCGGATCACGCTGAGCGCCCGCCATTCGCGCGGCGATATTGATCAGTTGCTTGAGACATTGGACGCCTGCCGTCGGGAGATTTCATGACACGCCTGGTAATGCTTTCCGGCTGGGGAATTGACCAGCGCATCTGGCAGCCGCTTGAGCCCCACTGGCCAGACAACGTTGATGTGGTCACCGTTGACTGGCCAGGCTACGGCAAGACGCCCTCTCTACCTGGCAACGCCACCATGGAGACACTTGCCGCGGCCATGGCGAACCGTCTGCCAAGCGATGCGGTGTGGGTGGGGTGGTCGTTGGGCGGCCTGCTGGCAACCGCCCTGCTTGATTACCTGCCCGCGCCGAGGGGGCTAGTGCTGCTGGGAGCAGGCGCCCGATTCTGTGCGCCGGGCAGCACGCTTGCCGCAGAGCTTGCCGACTTCCAGGCAGTATTTGCGCACCGCCCTGATGCCGCTTGGCGGCACTTCCTGCACTGGCAGGCCCAGGGCGAGCCCACGCCCCATCACGCTCATGCACAGCTTCGCGAGTTATTGGGCAAGACGCCTGTTGCAGATCACACGACACTGGCTACGGGCCTTCACTGGCTGGCCACGCTGGATAACCGCCGGCGCCTCAAAACACCTCCTTGTCCGGTGGTTCACCTGGTAGGCGAGCACGACCCGCTGGCAAGCCAAACTGCACGCCACGAGGCGCTGACGCTTGAGCAATGTGGCCATGGTCCGATGCTTTCGCAGCCGACACATCTGGCCTCACTGCTCGCCACTCAGGCCGCCTTGTTATCCGCAAAGGAGGTCGCATGAGTCTCAGCACCGCGCAACCGCTGCTACCGCCCGAGGCTGACTGGCCGGCCAAAGTAGCCCGCGCCTTCTCTCGGGCGGCGTCTCGTTATGACACTCTGGCCAGCGCCCAGCGGCATATCGGCGAGTCGCTGTGGCGCGGCCTGCCAGGCACCGCCCAGCACATACTCGACCTGGGGTGCGGCACCGGCTACTGGTCGCAGCGGCTGGCCGCTCGTTACCCCACCGCGCACGTGACGGGGCTGGATATTGCACCGGGTATGCTGGAACACGCCCGGGCGCGCCATGGCGATACGATTACCTGGCAACTGGGCAGTGCCGAATCGTTACCCCTGCCCGCAGAATCGTTGGACCTGGTATTTTCCAATCTGGCGATCCAGTGGTGCCGCGACAGCTTGGCCGTCATGGAGGCGCTTTATCGCGTATTGGCCCCGGGCGGCCAGGCGTTCATTACTACACTGCTGCCCGGCACGCTCAGCGAGATTGCCTTCGCCTGGCAGCGGCCAGACGCTGTGCTGAAAACGCCAGCATGTTGCGTGCTTGAAGCCGCTATCAGCAAAAGTGGCCTGCTCTCATTGAAGCAGTCGACTTGGGTGGAGACGTTTTTTTACCCTGATTTCAAGGCGGTCATGGCCTCCATCAAGGGGGTGGGCGCCCAAGTGGCCAGACCCAATGCTACGCTCACCCGGGCTGACCTGACAGCGGCAGCAGCGCGCTTTGAGCAGCTTCGCGAGCCACGGGGGCTGCCGGTCAGCTACCACTGCCTAAGCTTGCAGCTGGAGAAACCTCGATGACGTGTTTCTTCGTCACCGGCACCGATACCGATGCGGGCAAAACGCTCGTTACCGGCGCGCTACTCCATGCGGCCCAACGCCAACAGCTAAGTACGCTGGGGCTCAAACCCATCGCCTCTGGCAGCATGCAAACGCCTGATGGGCTGCGCAATAGTGATGCCCTGGCGCTGCAACGCCAATGCGAGCCACCGGTCGACTACACCACGGTCAACCCGCTCACCTTTGAACCAGCCATCGCACCTCATCTGGCCGCGCTGGAAGCGGGCAAGTCGCTAAGTGTGAGTGATATCACCCGTCTGCTGCGCGAAACGCTTAGCCAGACGGCCCGGGACTTCATGTTGATCGAGGGCGCAGGCGGCTGGCGCGTGCCGCTCAACGAGCAGGAGGACTTTGCTGACATTGCGATCGCGTTGAGGCTACCAGTCATCCTGGTGGTTGGTTTAAAGCTCGGCTGCCTGAATCACGCGCGTTTAACAGCCGAAGCTATTCGCGCCGATGGCCTGACGCTTGCGGGCTGGGCAGGCAGCGTGGTTGATCCTGCCTTTGAGGCTCAGCCTGCTCGCTTTGCGAGTAATATCGCCCATCTTGAGGACAAGCTGACGGCGCCCTGCCTGGGCATCATCCCTCATTTGGCAAACCCCGATGCCGCTACCGCCCATCGCTATCTCTCTCTGGAGGCCTTATGAGTTCGCCGGTTTGGCATCCCTATGCGCATATTAAAACCCAAACGCCCGCTCCCAGAGTGGTCGGCGGCAGCGGCGCTCATTTTGAGCTTGAAAGCGGCGAGCGCCTGCTGGATGCCACCTGTTCCTGGTGGTGCATGATTCACGGTTACAGCCACCCACGCCTGGTGGCAGCCATTCGCGAGCAGGCGGGCACGCTGTGCCATGTGATGCTGGGCGGTCTGACCCACGAGCCCGCCGATCAGCTGGCCCGTGAGCTGGTACGCATCACCCCCGCCGGGCTTAATCACGTTTTCTACTCCGACAGCGGCTCGGTGGGCATGGAAGTGGCAATGAAGATGGCGCTTCAATACCAGGTGCTGAGCGGGCGCCCCGGCAAATGCAAGATGCTGTCGTTGATGAAGGCGTACCACGGCGACACCACTGGCTGCATGGCGGTCTGCGACCCGGAAGAGGGCATGCACAGCCTGTTTGCCGGCCTGTTGCCAAAGCATCACTTTGCACCCGCGCCTACGGCCCCTTTTGATGCCTCGCCTGAGCAGGTCGAAGCGGACCTTAACGCCTTGCGCAGCATTCTTGAGCGCCACCATGCCGAGATCGCCGCTCTGCTGATGGAGCCGCTGCTGCAAGCCGCCGGCGGGCTGAACATGACCTCACTCGAGTACCTGCGCGGTGCGCGAGCGTTGTGCGATGAGTTTGGCGTATTGCTGGTGTTTGACGAAGTAGCCACCGGCTTCGGGCGCACCGGCAAGCTGTTTGCCGCCGACCATGCAGGCGTCACGCCGGATATCATGGTGCTTTCCAAGGGGTTGACCGGCGGCTACCTGGGTCATGCGGCAACGCTTGCCACGGACCGCGTTCACGCCGCTTTTATCGGCGACAGCGCGCAGCATGCCTTTATGCACGGCCCTACCTTTATGGGAAACCCACTGGCCTGCCGCGTCGCACTCGAGAGCTTGCGGGTATTTGAAGAAGAGGATTATCTAGGCAAAATCGCCATGCTCAACCAGACGCTAAAACGCGAGCTACTCGATGACCGCGCGTTAAACGCTCACCCGGCGGTGGCCGACGTGCGTGTTCTTGGCGCCACGGCAGTCATCGAAACGCACACGGCAGATGCGCTTGCCGGCGTGGCGAGCTTTGCCCGCCAGCGCGGCGTATGGCTGCGCCCGTTTGGCCGCTGGCTTTACACCATGCCTGCCTATATCACATCGCCTGCGGAGATGGCCCAAATTACTGATGTCATGAAGGCCTGGTTTACAGAGGATTAGCGTCTCTTAATTACCTGAACCGATGGATCACCTGAACTTACGGTAGCACCAGCTTACCGCGTGCTTTCCATTGTTCCACCAAGGCAGGCACGCCCTCCCCGGCGGTGGCGTTGATGGCCGCCACGCCGGGTGGGCTCAGCGCATCGGCATCAGGGTCAATCAGCGCGCACGGCGTATCGTAGTCGATGTAAGAGAGTAGCGACGCGGCCGGCATCACCGCAAGCGACGTGCCCACCACCAGCAAGAAATCTGCCTGGGTGGCAATCTCACAGGCCTCTTCAAACAGCGGTACGGCTTCGCCAAACCAGACCACATCCGGGCGCAGCTGGCTGCCTTTATCGCACACATCGCCCAGCACAATATTGCCTTTCAGCGGATAGCGCATGCGCTCATCTACACTGGAGCGCGCATTGAGTACTTCTCCATGCAGGTGAATCACCTGGCTGGAGCCTGCCCGCTCGTGCAGGTCATCGATGTTCTGGGTGATGATGGTGACCTTGAAGCCCGCCTGCTCAAGGCTTGCCAGCGCACGGTGCGCCGCGTTGGGCTTGGCCTTGCGGATCTGGTCGCGGCGCTGGTTATAAAAACCCAATACGCGCTCGGGGTCACGCTGCCAGCCTTGCGGCGTGGCCACCTCTTCAACCGGATGGTCTTCCCACAGCCCGTCGCTTGCGCGAAATGTCTTGATACCACTTTCGGCGCTGATCCCCGAGCCGGTAAATACCACCAGATGGCGCGCTGTCGTCATGATTACCTCGCTGCTTTACCGCAGTTGCTGTTCAGCGTCTACAAAGCGCTGCTCGTTTCCATAAGGGTACACGTCAATGATACGGCCATCGACAATGGCCTGCTGCAGGCCCTGCCAGTAGCTGACCTCGAAGAGCTCGGGATGGAAGGTCTTGAAAATCCGCAGCCGCTCCGGGTTGGCAAACATGAACGGGCCAAACTCCTCGGGAAAGATATCGTTCGGGCCAATGGAGAAGCTTTCATTTCCACCGCTCAGGTAATCGCCATCGCTTGAGACAGGAATGGCGCGAAAGTGGCATTCGGTGAGATAGCACACTTCATCGTAGTCGTAGAAGATCACCCGCCCCTGGCGCGTAACGCCAAAGTTTTTAAGCAGCATATCGCCGGGAAAAATATTGGCCGCCGCCATCTGCTTGATGGCATCGCCGTAGTCCTTGAGCACGGCCAGCTGCGCCTCATGACTGCACTGCTCCAGGTAAATATTCAGCGGGGTCATCATGCGCTCGGTATAGCAGTGCTTGATGATGACTTTCTCGCCTTTTAAATAAACCGTAGAGGGCGCAACGTCCAGCAGGTGGGCCAAACACTCGGGGGCGAAATGATCCTTGCGGACCGTGAAGTTGGAGAACTCCTGAGTGTCGGCCATGCGTCCCACCCGGTCGTGGCGCTTTACCAGACGGTACTTTTCGCGCACCACGGCATGTGTCACGTCCTTGGCGGGGTCAAACTTGTCCTTGATGACCTTGAATACCATGCGAAAACTCGGTAGCACAAACACCGCCATCACCATGCCGCGCACGCCCGGGGCAATCACGAACTGGTCTTCGCGCTTGGCGACCTGGCGGTTCAGGGCACGAAAGAACTCGGTTTTGCCGTGCTTGAAAAAACCAATGGCTGCATACAGCTCACCGGCCGGTTTATGGGGCATCAGCGTCTGGAGGTAATCGACAAACTCGCCGGGCACCGCTACATCTACCTGAAAGTAGGCGCGGGTGAACGAGAAAATTATCGCCACATCGTCGGAGTCGATCAGCACGGTATCCAGATGCAGCCCGGGGTCCGCGCCCGCCTGTTCATCAAAGCGTTCGCTGTGGCGGATAGGCAGTACCAGCGGTACGTGCTGGCCGCCGCCACTTATCCGCCCCACCAGATAGGCGCCCTTGTTGCGGTAGAAAATGCTGTTGAGCAGCTCAAGCTCGGCGTCTTCGGCGTGAGCGATGGCGGCGGGCAGAAGCTCTGCCAGACGCGCCGCGCCCAGGCGTGTATCGCTAGCCATATCGGCGAAGGGGTTTTCAAGCCCGGCGCCGTCCAGTGCCCAGGTCAAAGCATTTTGCCAATCACCGCCGACCCGGTGGCGGCGACATAGTTCGATCCCCGAACGGTGCGCGGCGTCGGCTCGAGAGCTTTCTACAAACATCCAGTCGTTGCGGATATGGCGATGGTTGAACACGGCGCAAAACAGCGAATTGAAGAACGTCTCGGCCAGTTCGTAATCCAGCCGCTGGCTGATCCGCTCGGCATACTGATCGCGCGCCTCGCGCCACAGGTCGCAGTGGGCCAACGTGTCTTCTGAAAACGCCTGTTTAAGGCTCGCCAGCCCCTCCTGGACCTTCTGCTGATAGAGGTTAATGCGATCAACCGAGGCCTGCTGCCCTTCCCGCCAAGCGCCCTCGCGAAACCGCCGATGGGCGTCTTGGGTGATGGCTTTAAAGCGCGTTCGATACGCTTCAAAACCGTGCAGAATGGTGGCGGCCAGGCGGTCGGCGGGCGTGGTTTTCACAGGCGAATCTCTTGGCGTTTTCCCCCAGCCTATACGGTGCAAAGCCCCCGGGCTATTGAGCGCGGGGGCTTTATCAGCAAGACGGCCGCGTTACGGTTTTGCGCCAGATATTGCCGGCTCTGGCGTGGCGGGAGTTACGTCCGGCTCGGCGATGACCAGCGCAAACTCCTCCTCGGCGGTTTTCGCCACCAGCTTGTTCTTGCTGTACAGGAAGTAATACGCCGCACCGATGATAAACAGCACGATGGTGTAATTAAATGCACGCGGATCAAACGCGTAAACGCCGGTGAGGGCGACCAGCGCCAGCACTAGGGCGATAGACGACGTGACGATACCCCCAGGTGTTTTATAGGGCCGCGGCAGGTCGGGGCGCTTAAGGCGCAGCAGAATATGGCTAAGTGCCATCAGCGCATAGGAAAGCGTGGCGCCCACCACGGCCATCGCCAGGATCAGATCGCCCTCGCCGCTTAACGAGGCCAGAAAGCCGAAGATGCCCGGCACGATCAGCGCCAGATACGGCACTTTACGGCGACTGGTCAGCGACAGCTTTTTCGGTAGGTAACCCGCTCGGGAAAGCGCAAACACCAGGCGGCTATAGCCATAAATAATCGAGAAGAACGAGGCAATCAGGCCCGCCAGCCCCAGCACGTTCACCAGCGTAGCAAGCGTTGGGTTACCCGCCGCGTTAAGTGCATCCACCAGCGGCACACCGCTTTGACCAATCATTTCAGCTCCGGCGGCCCCGGCCAGCAATACCACGACCAGCAAGGCCGTGAAGAGCAAAAACAGCATCGCAGCAATAATCCCCCTGGGCATATCGCGGGCGGGGTCTTTGGCCTCTTCCGCAGCCAGCGGTACGCCTTCCACGGCTAAAAACAGCCACATGCCAAACGGCAGCGCCGCCCAGATGCCGTACCAGCCATAAGGCATAAAGGTGCTGGCGCCGGCCGCGTCAGTGGGCGCAATATCGAATAGATTGTCCACATCAAAACTGCCGATCAGCGCCACCGCCGTGGCCAAAATGGCAAACACGGCCAAGCCGCTGATCACCATCATCACCTTTAGCGCTTCCCCAACCCCTGCCAGGTGAATGCCGATAAAGGCTGCGTAAAACAGCAGATACACCAGCGGCCCATCCAGGCCGGTGAGGGCTTCCACCGCGGAGCCAATAAAAATCACGATCGCGGCGGGCGCCAGAGCGTACTCGATGAGTACCGCCAGCCCGGTTAAATAGCCCCCGGCCGGCCCCATCGCCTGGCGGGCAAAGCTGTAGCCACCACCAGCCGCGGGAATCGCGGCGGACATCTCGGCAAGCGATAGCACCAACGCCAGATACATCAAGGCCATTAAACAGGCGGCAATCGCAAACCCGCCCCACCCGGCCTCGGCGATGCCAAAGTTCCACCCCGCGAAATCACCCGATATAACGTAGGACACCCCAAGCCCTGCCAGAAGTAGCCAGCCAGCGGTGCCTCTACGCAGCTGGCGCTTGGCCAGGTACGCCTGATCAACAGAAGATTGTGTCATTGTCTTGCCCTTTTAGTGAGGAACGAAGCGAATGTCAGCGGCGTGCTGTCAGGCTGTAATGCCAAGTTCTCTATTATTGTTAGTAGTGATACGTCATTGAGTTTAATCAGCAACCAGAAAATTCTGCGTTGAGCCCGGCGCAGCGGAGTCGCCTTCCAGCACATTATCCTCGCTGCGGTCTTTGAGTTTGACGCCGGAAAGCTTTTTCTGACGCGCCTCTTTCAAGAGCAGAAATAGCCGTCTGGCAGCTTCATCCATTTGCAGCCCGGCAGGGCGCACGTTGGAAATGCAGTTGCGCCGGTCATCCTTGAGCCCGGGCTCCGGCGCCCAGGTCATATAAAGCCCCAGGCTGTCCGGCGAGCTAAGCCCCGGGCGCTCGCCAATCATTACCAATACCACATCGGCATTGAGCAGCGCGCCAATTTCATCGCCTATCGCCACCCGGCCCTGCTCGACAATAGCGAGCGGTGCCAGCTGCCACTCAGCGCTATCCTGCTCAAACTGTTGATAAAGTGCTTTTAAGAACGGCTGGCTGTTCTGCTGGACTGCCAACGCGGAAAGCCCATCGACGACCACCACAGCCAAGTCCACGCGGGACTTCGAAGCTACGGCTTCCAAACGCTCGCGCGACTCATCATTCAGCTTGCGGCCAAAATCGGGGCGTTGGAGATACATGGCACGGTCCTCCACTTGGCTGTGCAAGCGAAGCGGCTCATGCTCAAGCACAAAGGCTTCTTGCAACTGCTGAGCCAGCGCCTCGACATCCAGCGGGCAGTGCACCGCATCCTGTGCCTGGGCGTGGGCCAGCTGAAACTCCAGCAGCTTGCCTGTGGGCAGGCTGACACCAGCCCGGCCCAAGCCAATGCGTGCATCGGTAAACGCGCGCAGCCGCTCCCAGGGGTTTTCAACCACGATAGGCTTGTTAGACGTCATGATGCGGCTCCTTGGGCAGGTGGCGCAGGCTGTTGGCAAACGCGGCGGGCAGTTGGTCGTTTAGCTGATGCGTTTTCACATCTTGGAAAATCTGCATCTCGGTAAGCCAGCGCTCAAATTCAGGCGCGACTTTGAGCCCGAGCACCCGACGGGCGTAGAGCGCATCGTGAAACGAGGTGGTCTGGTAATTGAGCATGATGTCGTCAGAGCCCGGAATGCCCATCACGAAATTGCAGCCCGCCACGCCCAACAGGGTCAGCAGGTTATCCATATCATTCTGATCGGCTTCGGCGTGGTTGGTATAGCAGACATCACAGCCCATGGGCACGCCCAGAAGCTTGCCGCAGAAGTGATCCTCAAGCCCGGCTCGGGTGATCTCTTTACCATCGAATAAGTACTCGGGGCCGATAAAACCGACGACCGTATTGACCAGCAGCGGGTTGAATTTACGTGCGACCGCATAGGCGCGGGCCTCGCAGGTCTGCTGGTCAAGCCCGTGATGAGCATCGGCAGAAAGCGCGCTGCCCTGGCCGGTTTCAAAGTACATGACGTTGTGCCCCACCGTACCCCGGTTCAGCGACTGAGCCGCCGCTTCAGCCTCGGCCAGAATGCTTAAATCGAATCCAAAACTGCGGTTAGTCGCTTCGGTGCCGCCAATTGACTGAAACACCAGATCCACCGGGGCGCCCTGCTCGATAGCCTCCAGCGTATTGGTCACATGGGTAAGCACGCAGGACTGGGTGGGAATCTGATACTTCTGAATCACGTCATCCATCAGGCGCATCAGCTTCACGCTCTGGGCGACGTTATCAGTCGCCGGATTAATCCCGATCACCGCGTCGCCGCTGCCGTATAACAGACCATCCAGAATGCTCGCGGCAATGCCGGTAACATCATCCGTCGGATGATTGGGCTGTAGTCGAGTAGAAAGCCGCCCCGGCAGGCCGATGGTGTTACGAAACGCCGTAACGACCCGGCATTTCTTGCCCACCAGAATCAAATCCTGATTGCGCATCAACTTGCTTACCGCCGCAGCCATTTCCGGGGTAATGCCAGAGCGAACGTCGCTCAGGGCTTCTGAAGTTGCCTGGTCCGAAAGCAACCAGTTACGAAAATCTCCCACCGTTAAATGCTGGATGGGCGCAAAAGCCTCGGCGTCATGGTCATCGATAATCAGCCGGGTGATTTCATCCTGCTCGTAGGGCACCAGGGCTTCGTTTAGAAACGTGGTGAGCGGCAGATCCGCCAGAACCATCTGCGCGACCACGCGCTCTTCCGCGCTTTCGGCGATTACACCCGCCAGCCGGTCGCCCGAGCGAGCCGGGGTCGCTTTGGCCATCAGTTCGGCAAGGCTTTTAAAGCGATAATGGCGGCT
Source organism: Halomonas sp. AOP43-A1-21 (assembly GCF_052376775.1). NCBI lineage: Bacteria > Pseudomonadati > Pseudomonadota > Gammaproteobacteria > Oceanospirillales > Halomonadaceae > Halomonas > Halomonas sp. AOP43-A1-21. The sequence goes on from NZ_JBQSWC010000005.1 coordinate 17,000, forward strand.
GCCTACTGTTGTTTGAAAGGTCTGGGCCATGGTGTTTCCTTGTATTTATTTTCCTAACGCCTAGGCGATACGAAATAGAAAGTTATTGGGTTTAACCATAGCGCTTTTACGATAGCTACGCCCCGTGTGCATAGGCTGCCGCCCTAACACCCAGTATTCTATAAGCACATTTCGTACCAATTTTAAGCTCGCCTGAACCACTGGCCGATTTTGATGCCCTATAATGGCGTCGTTACGTCGCCTCTCATTTATTTCCCTGTAAGGTGCCAATATGCCCAACGCATCGGTAAAACGTTTTCGCTGCCTGCCGGATGATGAGCAGTCCCGCGTGATTGAAATGGCTTGGGAAGACCGCACGCCGTTTGAAGCCATCGAAACGCTGTTTGGTCTTTCAGAGCCCGATGTCATCGACGTAATGCGCCAACAGCTAAAGCCCGCCTCGTTTCGGCTTTGGCGCAGGCGCGTCACCGGCCGCACTACCAAGCATCGCGCTTTGCGCTCGCCAAATGTGCTGCGCGGCTACTGCCCTACCCAATACAAGCGCTGAGATTTTTCCTGTCTGACACAACACACGCTTTTTAATCGCCTCCTAATTGTTATACTATTACATAACATAAACCCGTTTAGAGGCGTGCTAGCAATGACTGCGTTTTCTCCCCTGCCCGTTACCGTGCTGTCGGGCTTTCTGGGTGCCGGTAAAACTACCGTGCTCAATCATATTCTCGCCAACCGCGAAGGCCTGCGTGTGGCGGTGATCGTCAACGATATGAGCGAGGTGAATATTGACGCTGCGCTGGTGCGTGGTGGCCCCGGTGAGTCGACGCTTGAGAGCGAAGTGGCGCTCAACCGTTCTGAAGAGCGCCTGGTGGAGATGAGCAACGGCTGCATTTGCTGCACCTTGCGCGAAGATTTGCTTATCGAAGTCAATCAGCTCGCCAAAGAGGGCAAGTTTGATTATCTAGTAATTGAATCCACCGGGGTTTCCGAGCCGCTGCCCGTGGCGGAAACCTTTACCTTTGAAGATGAAAGCGGCCAGAGCCTTTCCCACGTGGCCCGGCTGGATACGCTGGTAACGGTGGTGGATGGCGCCAACTTCCTTAAGCAGTACCGCGAAGCACAAAGCCTGGAAGAGGCTGGCGAGAGCCTGAATGATGAAGATGAGCGTAACGTGGCCGACCTGCTGGTCGATCAGATCGAGTTTTGCGATGTGTTATTAATCAGTAAAACGGACCTGATCAGCGATAAGGAGCTTGCCTCATTAAAGGCTATTCTGCGCTCGCTTAACCCGGATGCCGAGCTGGTACCGATTAGTCGGGGCGGCGTGCCGCTGGATAAGGTGCTAAATACCGGCAAATTTGACTTTGAACGTGCTCAGCAGGCGCCCGGATGGTTGAAAGAGATGCGCGGCGAGCACGTGCCCGAAACCGAGGAGTACGGCATTGGCAGCTTCGCTTATCATGCCCGGCGCCCATTTCATCCAGCGAAGTTTCACGATCTGCTCCATTCCGAGTGGTTCGGCGAAGGTCTATTGCGCTCCAAAGGCTTTTTCTGGCTGGCCACTCGCCCTCAGTGGGCCGGACAATGGAGCCAGGCAGGCGGCATTGCCCACCACGGCGTAGCGGGCATGTTCTGGAAAGCCATTCCGGAAGAGCGCTGGCCGGAGGATGCCGAATACCGCGCGTTTATTCAGGAAAAATGGCAGGAGCCGTTTGGCGATATGCGCCAGGAGCTGGTGTTTATCGGCCAGGGGCTGGATCAAGCGCGGATGCGCCAAGCGCTGGATGATTGCCTGCTTAGCGAAGCCGAGCTATTGGAAGGCATGGACGTTTGGAAAACGCTGCCTGACCCCTTCCCCGCGTGGGAATAAACCCTTTTTTTGAGTCAGTCAAAAAGCCTCAGGTACGACCTGGGGCTTTTCAGTTAAAGCGTAATAGCAGCGCTTGTGCCTAGACCTTTTGAGCTTTCTTCGAGATCAACCAGCGTAGCGTATCAATCAGCGCAATGACGACCAGGCTGCCGCCCAGTACCGGCAAGGCGAATCCTAGCCCCACCATCATGGCAATCAAGCCCAGCTGAATGGATAGGGGCAACATGATAAACAGTGCCGTCATGGTCTGCGCCTGGTTAACCGTGGTGCTTTTGATGCGCTGCCACCACATCCGATAACCCCACACAATCAGGAAAACCAAGGCGGCGGCAAACAGAGCCAACACCAGCTGATTGATCAGCCCAAAGAGGACGCCCATATGCAAATCGATGCCCCAACGCGTCAGCTTTGCCGCCAGAGGGAAGGTAGAAAAATCCGTTTGATCGAGAATCTGCATATCGCCGGGGTTCAGGGCAACCTGATCTACCTGGGTAGGCCAGCGGCGGTCGATTTCAGCCACACGCCACGCTCGGCCTTCACTGGCAGGTGGCTCTATCTGAATCCTTTCCGCCATTAACCCGGCACCTCTAGCCACCGACAGCGCCTGATCAAACCCTTCAGAGCTTGCGTGCTCACACACTTCGGGGGCACTACTCACGCCGTGGTCGGCATGCATATCGTGATGGGCATGACTCGTCGCATTGCCGGGCACCTCGAGTACGGTAGACACACTAGGCGTACCCCATCCCCAGGCTTGCCTTAGCTCGCCGATATTGCCTCCAGCCCACTGCGACCAGGTAAGCCCGGTGGCTGAAAAGAACAGCAGTCCGACAAGTGCCAGCGCACCCACGGTGGCGTGGTGGCGCCTGGGTTTCATGCGCGGGCTTTGGCCGCTCAGCGCTTTACGGCGCGCGATCCAAAGCATTAGCCCCAATAGGGCAATAATCCATAGCCACGAGGCGGCCAGCTCGCTGTAAAGCCGTCCCGTATCGCCTAGCAGCAGGCCTCGGTGAAATTGATCAATGGCGGTACGAAAAGGCAATATGCCGCTGGTGCCGTAAACCGTCATATCGCCTTTCACTTCAAGCGTTGCCGGGTCAACAAAAATGGCACGATGCTCGGAAGGGCCGAGCGCTGGGTCGGCAAACATGACCCGTGTGGTGCTGTACGCATCTGGCGCGGGGCGAACTGCTGCCGGTAGTGTATCTTGCCCGGCAGCTAGTTGGGCGGTCTCAATTTGCCGAGCCAGTGGCTGCGCGGTGCCCGGCGTAGTCGCGGTTAACGCATCACGGTAAAGCCATGTTTCTACCGAAGGTGTTAACACGTATACGATGCCGGTCAAGGCCGCTACCAGTATAAAAGGGCCTACCAGTATGCTTACGTAGAAGTGCATCCGCATTAATAGCGCAAAGAGAATTTTTCCACTTCGCCTAGGCGGTGCTGGGTGGGATTCTTTCTTTAGCATCTTTTAACTTTCCCTAAGGGTTTAGAGCAGGCTTTCTATAAATACACAGTGTGTGAAATTCTTAGCCATTTAAAACCCGTCGAACTAACTATAAGCAGCACATTAAACAGCTTTTCAAACACCGGGCGTAAAGTATGTGGTGCTATGTCGCATAAGATTCAGCACTTGTAGACTTATAAACCAGCCAATTATTTATTTCATAATGTAATAGCGCCCCCCCACAGGGCTGCTACAATAACGCCACTTATTAATGCCCTGAGGGCTGGATTTGATGGCGCTGTCTCGCTCAGCACGCTTACTCTACTACCGCTTTACGTTAGCGATGGCGTGGGTAGCCATGTGTCTGTTATTTGCGGGCCCGCTCATTTCTCAGTTGCAGGCCAGTCATAACGCCCACGGCCACCATGGTCATACGCATATTCAGCATGCCCACAGCCATGGGCACCCGGCTAGCGACCAACACTATGACCACTCTGCCGATGAGCATGCCGGTCATTCTGTAGCCCATCAGGCCGAGCCCACTATCAGTCCGCTGGATAAGGCTCTTGGTCTATCCCCGTCAAGCGCCTTATCGGATTGGCACAATCAGTGTGGTTACTGTGAACTGTGGCAACACAGCCCGTCGCTTTCAATCGCGTTACCTGCCATTGCCAATGACGTTTTTTTGGCACTTTGTGGTGAGTTTCTTGCGCCTAAAGCTGGGGCGCTTTTTCAGTATAACTACCCGCATGCATTAACCCGCGGGCCGCCCTTTTTTATCTATGGCTGCTTAAAACATTATACGCGAGCAGTGTTGATAGTAACGCGAAACAGTAAAAAAGAAATAGGGCTGTTAAGCTTTTTTAAAGCATAACAAGGCTCGGCTTTAGTGCGCTTTTAACTATTTAAATAAACGACCAAATTATTTTCACTATTGTTTATTAAGATCAGTAATAATAGTTTTTCTTTATTGATCACCTTCCGCTTAAATTATCACTACCATCCCATCCTAGGGTTAAGACGATCCAACAAAATAAGGCAGCCACGACCCAGGGTCGGCATCCGAGTGCCACCAGGAAGCCAGTACTTAGAGCCAGTACTTAGAGCCAGGACGTAGCGTCGGTGCAAGCAACCACAAAATTTTTACCGAATAGCTAATGTAGCCTTTTATCTATATAACTACGCCCATCCCTTTACGCGAGCGCCATTGATGTTTCACTTCGTCGTTGCCATACCCTGCCTGATTGTTATCGCCCGCTACCTGGCGCCGCTCCGCTGGCCTCTCTGGTTCAAGATTGCACTCAGCGCCTTACTCCTGCTCATCTCACAGCACCACTTGCTGACGTATCTGGCCTTCGGCAGCATGTTTTCTCCCGAGGTTCCCAGAAGTATGGTGATGGCCATTAATTGGCTGTTCGGCACCATGCTTTTTCTGGCCGTGTTACAGCTCGTCGTTGACTTGATGGCGGTTCTCTTGATGGTGGTAAAGAGACGAGGACTCGCAATTCCTGCCTTTCTACGTTACGCCATCGGGGTATTCGCGCTGGGAGTCGCGGCCTTTGCGGTCAATCAGGCGGCGCGCGTCCCGCCCATGAAGGAAGTCGAGGTGACCATTGGTGGGTTGCCCGCCCAGTTTGAGGGTTATCAAATTATCCATTTAACCGATCTACATATCAGCCGGCTATTCGAGGCGCCCTGGGTTGAAGCCGTGGTCGCCAAAACCAACGCTTTGGCACCTGATTTGATCGTGATTACCGGTGACCTGATCGACGGCGACCTTGAAACCCGGCGGATGGATGTAGCGCCGCTTCAAGCGCTTTCAGCACCGGATGGCGTTTATGCAAGCCCCGGCAATCACGAATACTACTTTGGCTACGAGCAGTGGATGGCGCACTACCAATCATTAGGCATGCAGACGCTGGCTAACCAGCATGCCGTAATCACGCGAGACGGCGCCGATTTAGTGCTTGCTGGGATCACCGATTTACGCGCACCGCGTACCGGCTGGCCCGCACCGGATGTAGATGAGGCAATCGCTGGCGCCCCCGCCAACGCACCAATTATCCTGCTTGACCACCAGCCGTTTGATGCCGCCAGGGCAGCCGCCGCCGGGGTCGATTTGCAGCTTTCCGGCCACACCCACGGCGGCATGATTTGGGGGTTTGATCGTATTGTGGCCTTGGCCAATAACGGCTTTGTCTCGGGCTTTTACGATGTTGACGGAATGACGCTTTACGTCAACAACGGCACCGGCCTCTGGCCTGGGTTTGCACTGCGCCTGGGCAAGCCTTCAGAGCTCACTCGTATTACGCTGCGCCAGGGTTAAGGCACTGCTCGGCCCACTGTCGCACTTTTGGGTAGGCGCGCTGCTCGAACACGCCAAAGCCACCAAGGCTGCGCGCCTTGAGCGGGGTAAACACCGGCATACTCAAGCCGCACAAAAAGTGGGCTAGCCGCTGGCTGTTGGGTGGCTGGCCTACTTGTGTCGTATGGCGTTCGATAAAGGGCGCGGCGTAACGGGTAAAATCGGTGACTTCCAGTGCCGGTAAAGGTGGCGCAGCAGGTAGCTGAACGCTATGCCCATAGCAGACCGAGCAGTGCCCGCATCGGCTATCTTCGTTGGCACTTAACGTGGTGTCGCCAAAGTGCTCGGCTAAACGCCGGGTCAGGCAGGTATCAGACTCAAACAGCGCCAGCATGGCTTGCAGCCGCTCGATCTCGCCCCGCTCTCGCGTTAAACACTCGTCATACAGCTGGCTCGCCAGCATCTCAAGGTTGAGTTCCGGTTGGCGGACGTCATATACGTCGGTCATCCGTTTGCCTTCCAGCGTCAGCCAGCCCTTATCCTGAAAGTACTCAAGGGCAGTGATCACACGGGCCCGCGAGGCATCGATGTGTTGCGCCTGGCCTGCCGACTGTAGCCGTTCAAAGTCCACGCTCCCCCAGGTGCGGGCAATCGGAATGTTATCGACCAGCAGGCGAACAAAGGCCGCCCGCTCGCCTTGAAAGCGTGCAACAAGCGCTTCGGAATCAGTGTGGTAGCGCAGCCGGTATTCTGCCAGAAAGGCAAAGCGTGGTGCGATGATGCCGTGTATTTCCAGGCGTACGAGCAGGGTTTTCAACGGCAGCAGCCGAATATTGGTATCGCGCGACAGCACATTGAGCAGCACTTCCCATTGGCGTTCTGGCGTGGCACCGGCAGCAGCGATCTCTTCAAGCAGGCGCACGATGCCCGCGTACTCCGGCGTATCGCCGTACACAAAGTTTTCCAGCACGCGCAAGCCATCGCGCCCTGCCATGGTTAAGCAAGTGGAAGGCAGGCCATCGCGCCCTGCCCGGCCGATTTCCTGGCTATAATTCTCGATGGATTTGGGCAGATCAAAGTGCACGACATTGCGAATATTGCCTTTATCGATGCCCATGCCAAACGCGATGGTGGCCACAATGCACGGCGACTCCCCATTCATAAACTGGCGCTGAATTTCATCCCGGCGGGCTGAATCAAGCCCCGCGTGATATGCCTGGGCGTTGATTCCCTGGGCAGCCAAGGCATTGGCTACCTGTTCGGCGGTTTGCTGCAAGGTGACATATATGATGCTGGGCGCTTCATTGCCCGGCTGCATTTGGGGTTTTAGCCAATCGATCAAATGTTGCTGGCGGTTACCCATCACCGGGTGCACCAGCAATTCAAGGTTGGGCCGATAGAAGCCCGTGGTAATCACATAGTTTGGATCAATGGCAAACTTCTCGCCCATATCAGCAATAACCGCAGGTGTGGCCGTAGCGGTCAGCAGCAATACCTGAGGGATCGCAAACTCGCGCTGGTACTCTGGCAACTTGAGATAGTCGGGGCGAAAGTTATGCCCCCATTCAGACAGGCAGTGAGCTTCATCGACCACTAACAGCGAAATATTCACCTGGCGCAGAAAGTTCCGGAAACGCTCGTTCTTGAGCCGCTCCACAGAGACCATCAGGATTTTCAGCTCGCCGCTTCTGGCGCGCTCCATTACATCACGCACGGTATCGCGGTCCTGAGTGGAATCGATACTTGCCGCCGCCACGCCGTGGCGGGTTAAAAAGGCGAGCTGATCCTGCATCAGCGCCAGTAGCGGCGACACCACCAGCGTCAAGTGCGGTAGATGCAGCGCGGGCAGCTGATAACACAGCGACTTCCCCGCACCGGTCGCGAAGATAGCCGCCGTGGAGTGGCCCTCCAACACCCGGGAGACCACGGCCTGCTGGCCGCCGCGAAAATCATCGAAACCGAATACTGATTGCAGCGTCTGTCGCGGAGAAGTTGAAGTCATGCGCCGTCCTAAAGTGGGGTTACGTCCTGAGCTAACACGCTACCGGTTTCAGGACGTTTTCACCAATCAAAGACGTACGACAGTAACGCTAGCCCCACTTCGCCCCTTTCAAGGCATCCAGGGGGATTTTCAGATAGCGCTTGCCGTTGGCTTCGGGCTCTGGCAAGCGCCCGCCTTGAGTGTTGACCTGCAGCGCGTGAAGCATCAGTTTCGGTATGGGCAGCTCGCTATCGCGCGTTTCGCGCAGGGCAATGTAATCTGCGGCACTGTTTCCCACTAAGTGCGGATTGGTGTCCCGCTGTTCAGCCACGCTGCTTTCCCATTTTGGCTCGCGGCCATCCGGCATATAGTCGTGGCCGGTAAACAGGCGGGTAGCCGCTGGCAGCGCAAGAATCGCCTGGATGGAATTCCATAACGCCTGGGCATCGCCACCGGGAAAGTCAGCCCGCGCGGTGCCGAAATCCGGCTGAAACAGAGTGTCATGCACAAACGCCGTATCGCCTATTACATAGGTAATTGAGGCCAACGTATGGCCTGGGGAATGCAATACTTTGGCGCTTAACTCCCCAATATTGAACGTATCGCCTGCCGCAAACAGCCTATCCCACTGACGGCCATCAGCGGGCATGTCTGGCCAGTGGTAAATCTCCTTCCACAGCGCCTGTACTTTCGTAATGTGCTCGCCAATCGCGGTGGGTGCGCCAGTTTTGTCTTTCAGATACTGCGCGGCAGAGAAGTGATCCGCATGCGGATGGGTATCCAGAATCCACTCTACCTTCAGATCGTGCTTTGCCACATAGGCAAGCAGTTCGTCGGCATGATGGGTGGCGGTGGCGCCGGACTTCTCGTCGAAATCCAGCACCGGGTCGATAATCGCGCATGCTCGCGAAACAGGGTCACTGACGATGTATTGAACGCTAAACGTACGCGGATCAAAAAAGCCTGCCACCACAGGCATCCCCTCACCCGTACTTGCTGAACGCGCAAACGTCTTCATGCTGTCTCCTGACGGATCAATAAGTGATAGTGCAATAGCCTACCACTTAGGCCAACAGGGTTATAACCATAGCCGTATAAAGAATATAAGGGCTATGGGTGGCTGCACGAATGTTTGCAGTAAAGCGTCGATTAAAACGCCTTTACCAGCGCAAAGCGCGGCTGAGTGTGGCCTTCTTTAGTGACAGTCTCGGTAAACATTTCAAGCGGACGCACCCACAGCCCGTACTCCCCATAAAGGGCGCGGTAGACCACTAGCGGTTCTTCGGTTTCGCTGTGCTGGGCGGTGCCGAGCACTTCGTAAAGTGCGCCTTTATAGTGGCGATAAATACCGGGAATGGGGGCGGTCATTGGCTTTCCTTTTGAGTGGCTGGCTGATTGGCTTTTTTGGCCAGGCGTTCGAGCACTTTGGAGGCCGCTACAAAGCCAAACGTGCCGGTGACGAAGGTAGCCGCGCCGAAGCCCGAGGCGCAGTCCAGGCGGGTGGCATTGCCGCTGCCGGGCTTTTGCAGGCACACTTCACCGTCGCTGCCGGGATACACCAGCTGCTCATCGGAGTAGACGCACTCGACCGAGAAGCGCCGCTTGGGATTACGCGAGAAGTTGTAATCCCGGCGCAGGCGCGAGCGCACTTTGGATAACAGCGGGTCGTGTTCGGTACGGGTTAAATCGGCCACCTGAATACGCGTAGGGTCGGTCTGACCACCGGCGGCACCGGTCACGGTAATCGGGATCTTGCGCCGCTTGCACCAGGCAATCAGCGCGGCCTTGGCGATAACGCTGTCGATGGCGTCCACCACATGATCGGCGTCATCGGGAATGCGCTCGGCCAGGTTAGTGGGCGTGACAAACGCCGTGTCGGCGACGATGTCGATTTCCGGCGCGATCAGGCGGCAGCGTTCGGCCAGCACGTCTACCTTGGGTTGGCCGATAGTGCCGTCCAGAGCGTGCAGCTGGCGGTTAACGTTGGACACACACACATCGTCCAGATCAATCAACGTGAGCTTGCCGATACCCGAGCGCGCCAGCGACTCAACTGCCCAGCTACCTACCCCGCCGACACCGACCACCACTACATGAGCATGACGAAACGCGGTGGCCGCGCGCTGCCCATAAAGGCGCCGAATGCCGCCAAAGCGAAATTCATAATCCTGCGAAGCTGGGCTTCCAGAGACAGAGTCGTTCGCAACTGAGCTAATAGCGGTTGAACCGGCAGAGGCCGGGTCAACACCTGGTGTTGCAGCGGAATTAACCGGAGGCGTAGAAGACATAGCAAACTCAATCTTTTAAGGCATTGGTAAGGCTGATGGCGCGCTTAGCGGCGGCGTACGAACGCTATCCAGCGGCAGGTGCCCCGCCCAACCCAAATGATGAAACAAGGTGGTCATAGTGTCATCGAGTGCACAGCTCACCTGTATCCGATTGGCCAGCACCGGATGGTCAAACGCCAGATAGGTGGCGGCCAATAACAGCCGTGGCGCGCTCAGCTTTTCAGCAAAAAACCGGTTGTGGATACTTTTGCCGTGCTTGGCATCGCCAATAATCGGGTAGCCGCGCCGCGATAGATGACGGCGAATTTGATGCCGCCGCCCGGTCAGCGGTTTCGCTTCTACCAGGGAATAGCGCGCAACCGGATAGCGGTCTACCTGAACGGGGAGCTCGACGCTATCCAGGCGGCGAATATCGGTCATGGCGGGCATCGCCGGCATTTCTGCCTTGGGCCGCGTGCCGTCCTCTTCGCGCAGCGGGTAATCCAGCCGGTCCTGCTCGGGCGCCTTGCCGCGCACGACCGCCAGGTAGCCCTTCTCGACATGCCGTTCACTAAACGCTTCGCTTAAAAGCCCTGCAACGGTTGAAGACAGCGCAAACACAATGGCGCCTGACGTGGGTCTATCCAACCGGTGCACAGGATAAACGCGCTGCCCTAACTGGTCGCGCAGCTGCTGTAGTAAAAACTGGGTTTCCCCACGCGCCAGCGCCGAGCGGTGTACCAAAAGCCCGGAGGGCTTATGCACCACAACAAGGTGCTCATCCTGGTAGAGGATTCTGAGGGGCAACATAGCGCGTCCTGGGGCAAAAACGAGCCGCTATTGTCGCGGCTTGGCCGACAGATGTCATCAACTGCCCGCTTATTATCCAGCCAATCGGCAGGGCAGTTTATCAAAAGCGGGATTGGCGGACTCGCTTTGAGACAGCTACCTTGAATAACAGCGCTTACATAGCGTTTCCATGGAACAGGAAAGGAGAAGTGCACATGCGTCTTGCAACCACACTAACCGGTATCGCGGCTTCATTACTGCTGGCATCAGCGGCTCATGCCAATGAGACCCTTGAGGTCGATATGCACAAGGTGAGCACCGATGGCGTTGAAGAGTCAATCGGTAGCGTATCGCTGGAAACCACCGACCATGGCTTACTGCTCACACCCTCGCTAAGTGGCCTGGAACCCGGTGTCTATGGTTTTCACGTTCACCAGAATGCCAGCTGTGAACCGGCTGAAAACGATGAAGGCGAAATGACCGCGGCACAAGCAGCCGGTGGCCACTATGATCCGGAAGAAACCGGCACGCACCAAGGCCCTTATGGCGACGGTCACCTGGGTGATTTACCCGTCTTAACCGTAAATGAAGATGGCGAAGCTAACCTACCCGTCCTCGCGCCGCGTTTGAGCATGGAAGACATGCCGGGCCGGGCGTTAATGATTCATGAAGGTGGCGACACCTATTCCGACGAGCCCCACCTGGGCGGTGGCGGCGGTCGTATGGCCTGTGGCGTCGTGGAGTCATAATAGTTGAGTCGTAATAGTAGAATCCTGAGGGTTCTGTCATAGCGCTTGATCAATAGCGGCGTCATTAAGTGGTGTATCAGCGGGCAGCCAATGGGCTGCTCGTTTTTTTGGATTAACGATAGGGTACTTATAGCCCACTAAAGTCTAGCAGCGCATCGGTTTATGACTCTGTACATTCTGCAAGGCTAAATAAGGCTCTGCCAGCGTATGCCAGAACCTACCTGTCACGTTAACTCCATCCTTCTGACCACTTTGGTGCCCTAAATGATTACATTTATTGTATCGATCCTGCTGCTGATCGTGGGCTATTTTACGTATGGCAAATTTGTCGAACGCGTTTTTGTAACTAATAGAAAGCGTCAGACACCCGCGTTTAGCATGCGGGATAACATCGATTACGTACCGATGAACACCACGCGTAACTCATTAATTCAATTACTTAATATTGCAGGTGTCGGGCCTATCTTCGGGCCAATCCTGGGTGCTCTGTATGGTCCGATAGCGTTTGTGTGGATCGTGATCGGCTGCATTTTTGCAGGCGCGGTGCACGACTACCTGACCGGTATGATCTCGATTCGTAACCACGGCGCTCACTTGCCCCAATTAGCCGGTAAGTTTTTGGGTAAGGCCATGAAGCATGTGGTGAACGGTTTTGCCATTTTGCTGCTGCTGTTGGTGGGTACAGTGTTTGTTACCTCGCCGGCAGCGCTGTTAAACAACATGACGCCGATCTCCCTTACTCTGATTATTCTGGCGATTTTTGCCTACTACTTGATTGCCACGCTGCTGCCTATTGATAAAGTGATTGGCCGCATCTACCCCTATTTCGGGGCGCTGTTGCTGTTCAGCGCTGCCGGTATCGGCATTGGTCTGGTGGTTACCGGCGCCCCGATTCCTGAGCTTTCGTTCCAGAATATGCATCCGGAAGGCGCCCCTATCTTCCCACTGCTGTTCTTGACCATTTCCTGCGGTGCGCTTTCGGGTTTTCACGCCACGCAAACACCGATTATTTCGCGCACCACTGAGAACGAAACTAACGGGCGCAAAATCTTTTACGGCATGATGATCACCGAAGGCGTTATCGCCATGATCTGGGCCGCGGCCGCGATGAGCCTGTTCCATGGTGACCAAAACCTTTCTGCGGTGCTGGCAGCTGGCGGCCCTGCTGCCGTGGTTAACGAAGTTGCCACCACCATGCTGGGCGCTGTCGGCGGTACACTGGCAGTATTGGGTGTTATCGTGCTACCGATCACCTCGGGCGACACCGCATTTCGTAGCGCACGCATGATTATTGCCGACTATCTGAAAATTGACCAACGCCCGATTATTAAGCGTCTGTTAATTGCCCTTCCGCTATTTGCGATGTCGTACATTCTGACCCATATGGACTTCACCCTGCTGTGGCGCTACTTCTCCTGGGCGAACCAGACTACAGCCGTGATTGCGCTATGGGTCGCGACAATGTATCTAGTGCTTTCGCGTAAGCCTTACCTGATCACATCGATTCCCGCGGTGTTTATGACCATGGCCACCTTTACCTATATCGCCTACGCGCCGATTGGATTTGGGCTTCCGCTTCAGTGGAGCTACGCCGCCGCTGCACTCGGCACGCTGGTGTGTATTGCGCTGTTTATGAAACGCGTACGCCGCTTAAGCCGTGCGACCTTTAAAGTTGATGAGGCTGCCGCTAACTTTACCGATGACGAAGTGTTAGCTTTTTCGTCTAAATAAGGCGTCCTCCACCTGACAGTAGACACTGCCAAGGAATTAATTAAGCGCTGATTTTTCAGCGCTTTTTTTATGCCTGTTGATTGCCGCGCGTTAATTCCCCTTTTATGTCGCTGTTCGTTTTGCTTACGTGCATATTGCCGCCCCGCCAAAAAACGTTATATCATAACGATTATTAACGATTTAGTGGCGCCGTAAGCGATGTTATCAATGTGCAGCGATCCTGTTTTATCCGTGCGTGACCTGCGCATAAAAATCGGCCGACAAACGGTTGTCGACGGCCTTTCTTTCGACGTGCTGCCTGACGAGCGCGTTTGCCTGCTAGGCGCGTCCGGGTCGGGTAAATCGTTCACCGCTAAAGCGGTGCTGGGGCTTTTACCCCCCAATGCCCAGGTGCAAGGCAGCATTCGTATTCAGGGACGCGAAGTCATTCGAACGCCCGCCGCACGACGCCGAAACGATGCCCGGGTGTCGATGGTCTTTCAAGATTCTCTCGCGGCGCTCAATCCCCTGGTCACGGTAGGCTCTCAGCTACGCGAGCCGTTTTCGCGCCACCATGGTTTATCACGCAAGGCCGCCGACCAGGCTGCCATGGCTCTACTTGAAGCCATGGTCCTGGATGATTGCCAACGATTGATAAGGCGAACTCCGGCGGAGCTTTCCGGCGGGCAACGCCAGCGTGTCTGCATTGCGCTGGCGATGGCCTGTAAAACCGCCTTGATGGTCGCTGATGAGCCCACCACCGCGTTGGACGTGGTCACTCAGGCCCAGGTATTACGCGCCTTGCGTGAACATACAGGCACCTCGAACACCGCGTTGCTGTTTATTACCCACGACCTTCACGCGGCAGCGCAGCTCTGCCAGCGGGCCGTGATTATTGAACGTGGCGTGATGATTGAAAGCGGCGCGCTGGACACCCTGATTACTACTCCCCAGCATCGTTTCACCCAAGAGCTGGTGGCTGCCGCACACAGCGTACAGCCCACAGAACTAACCAATGCTGCCGAGCCAATGCCCGTTGACTACCTAAAGAGTGCCTAGATGCAGCGCGCGATCCCCTTTAATAGCCGATCCGTTTTTAATGGCCGACCCATTTCTAATAGCCTGGCAGTGGTGAGCGGAAAAGCCGCTTTCCTCTCGGCACGCGGACTCAACAAGAGCGTCTCGCTACCCCGCGAGGTGTTTTGGCGTGCAGGCGAGCGCAAGCAGGTAATGAACGATATTGATCTCACGCTTTATCCTGGCGAACGCGTGGGGTTAGTGGGCTTATCAGGCTCGGGTAAAACTACCCTGTTGCGCTCGCTTTTAGCGATTGAAGCGCCGGATAGCGGCTCGATTACCTGTGAACAGAAAGATGTGCGCCCTGCTTCGACAACCAAGCTCCGCTGGTACCGCCAAGCGGTTCAGTACATCCCTCAGGACCCGGCTTCCTCGCTGGACCCACGAATGAGCGTTCGCGCCCTGGTCGCCGAGCCGCTGATTCGCCTCAAGGTAGATTGCGACCCGGTTGAGCGGGCTTGCGAAGCGTTAGAGAACGTTGGCCTGGATGCGTGTTTTTTGGATCGCAAGCCTCATGAGCTTTCCGGCGGCCAGGCACAGCGGGTGGCTATTGCGCGTGCCATTGCCACCCGCCCGCGCTATTTATTGGCCGATGAGCCGCTCAGCGGTCTCGACTTGCCGGTTCGCACCCAGGTAATCAACGTACTCAGAAAGCTGTGTGATGAGAATGGCACCGGGCTTTTGATGGTGTCGCATGACTTATCAGTGGTCGCCAAGCTATGCCAGCGCACGCTGGTGATGGATAACGGCAATATCGTCGAAGACCGCCCCACTGCTGAGCTATGGCGTAACCCTCGCCATACGGTCACGCGGGATTTAATTAACGCCGTCTCCCAACTGCCTACCTGTGCTTATCCGGACTGCAACGCCGCTGAGGTAGACACGCTTTTATAAACGTTCACGATCAACCGCCAGGCACTTTTCACCCCCTTCGCCCAGTGAAGCGCTTAGGTATTGTCCTACCGCGCCTGGGCAATCGCTTGCCTGTTAATCACTTTCCCCTAGGAGATTTTTCGATGTTCCGCCACCCACGACGCCATTCCCCACGCCTCTCCCTGCGCCTTTCTCTTCCAATTGCCCTAGCTGCCCCGTTGCTGCTTGCCGGTTGTTTTGAAGAACAGCGCGACACCAACTCATCCGAAGTTGGCACGCGTATTAACGTGGCCATGCTTCAGCCACCGCGCTCTGGGTTAACGCCGCTGTCTGACGATGCCTTCAAGCTTTCGCGATGGAGCAATGCTGAAACCTTGATTCGACTCGATGCCAACAGCGACCCTCAGCCGTTTCTGGCGACCGAGTGGGAACAGCTTGATTCGAAAACCTGGCGGTTTGTGATTCGCGATGGCGTCGTGTTCCATGATGGTACAGCGCTAACGGCGGGAGACGTGGTGAACTCTCTCAAGGCGGCAACTCAGGCAACGCCCAAGCCGCGTATTCTAGATGGGGTCAATATGACCATCGAAGCCGATGGCGATAACGCGGTGATTGTGCGTACAGAAAAAGACGACCCGCTGATCCCTAACCGCCTTTCCAGCCCGCAGCTGGCGATTTTAGCCGCCAAGGCGTATGGCGATGATGGTCGGGTCAACCCTATCGAAGCGGGCACCGGCCCGTTCGTCTTAACAGAGATCAACGGCACCACCAGCGCCAAGCTTGACCGCTTTGACGATTACTGGGGCGAACCTGCGGCGGTGGCCGGTATTGATGCCGACTATGTGCCCGATGGTACCGCACGAGCAGCCTCCTTAAGAACCGGTGTGGCTGATGTGGTTGAGGCCATTCCAGTCTCCCAAGTCGCCCTTCTTGATCCTGAGCGTGTACACGAAGTGCCAATGCCGCGCACCAATACGCTGTACCTCAATACTCAGACTGGCCCGCTGGCCGACCCAGCCCTGCGCGCAGCGATTCGTGAAGCGATTGACCGCCCGTCAATTGTAAACACCGTCTACGAAGGTCGTGCCGATATTGCCGAGGGCTTGCTTGGCCCGGCACTTGCCTGGGCAAACGGCATCCGCCAACCGATCGAGAATCGCGCCGCGCCCGCCGAGCCGAACGGTGCTGAGATCACCCTAGCCACCTTTACCGACCGCGCTGAGCTTCCCGAAGTCGCCGTTCTACTCGAACAGCAGCTAACCCGCGCGGGCTTTAACGTTAGCCAGGAAGTGCGTGAGTACGCTCATATTGAAGCTGATGCGCTGGCAGGTGAATTCGATGCGTTTATTCTCTCCCGAGCGACGGTACTCGACTCTGGCGACCCGGTTGCCTATATGTTTAGCGACTTCGCCTGCGCAGGCTCGTTTAATATCGCTCAGCTATGCGACTCTGCTGTGGATGAAGCGCTAGCAACTGCCTCCGAGCTACCCACAGGGGATGCGCGACGCCAGGCTATTATCGATGTAGAAGCGGCTATTTTGCGCACCGATGCAGCGATTCCCATGCTGCATGAGCGCGTTATTCAGGGCGAGTCGGCACGCGTTGCCAATGCCGAACGCGACCCGCGCGAGCGTACGCTAATCACGGAAAAAACCACACTCGATATTGATAGCGAGTCCTAAGGGCACACCACGTATGACTATCGCGACACCGCGGCGCCTTTGGCGCCGCCTGCGCCTCGAGCCTTTTATCCCGCTGGTCTCACGGTTGGTAACGCTTGGAGGAGTGGTGGTTTTGGTTGGGCTCTTGCCGTGGCTCTCAGGGCGGGATCCGGCGCTGAGCATTTTGCGGGCGCGCTCGGCCGAACAGGAAGCCACGCCCGAAGCCCTGGCCGCCATTCGCGCCCAGCTTGGCCTGGAGCTTGGTCCGTTTGAAAAGCTGCAAAGCTGGCTGATGGGGTTGATGCATGGCGATGCGGGCAACTCCTGGATCTCCGGCGCGCCCGTCCTGCCTGGTATGTTGAAAAGCGCGCAGGTATCGATCACCTTGATGGCGTTTGGCATGCTGGTAGCGGTCATCACGGCCATCCTTATCTGCGTGCCGGTGGTTCACCGAGGCCTTAACGGCCGGGTACGCCGCTCATCCGGCGCAATGGGTGCGACGTTGACCGCCCTGCCTGAATTTTTGCTTGCGTCTGTGCTGCTGGTCATTTTTGCCGCCTGGCTTAACTGGCTACCGCCTTACGGCTGGCGAGGTTTAAGCTATGTAGTACTGCCCGCTTTTGCGCTGGGTTTACCGGCAGGGGGGTTATTGGGCAGGCTGTTTAGTGATGGCCTGGCGGTTACGTTTACCGAGCGCTGGGTGGCAACCTGGAGCGTGGCGGGATTTTCACGCAGCCGGATTACGTTGGCAGCATTAAGGCGAACCCTGCCCAGCCTGATGCCCCAGGTAGGTATGGTGATGGTGGCCTTGACCGGCGGCGCGATTGCCGTCGAGCAAGTGTTTTCCATTCCAGGGCTTGGCCGGGCAACCCTCGGGGCGGCTTCAGCACAGGACTTGCCGGCACTGCAAACCGGGATCCTTATTCTGCTGGTGATTGCGATTATGCTGGGCAGCTTGGCCAATATTGCCCGCGCGCTGCTGCTGGGTCGTGCATTTCGCCTTGGCGCGCTACCGGTGGCACATAGCGAGCATCACGCCCAGCGAGGCGCGTGGGCAGTACCTGCGGTGGCTATTACTCTGCTGTGCGTGCTGGTAGTTACCGGTATTACCCGCGACCCGTTCAGCTCGGCATTTATGCGTCTTGAGCCGCCAAGCTGGGCGCTGCCTTTAGGCGCGGACGGCACCGGGCGCGATATTCTGGCACGCGTTGCCCACGGAGCACTTTCCACCATGGGCATGGCCGTAGTGGTTGTCTGTTTGTCGCTGCTGCTCGGGCTTCTCATTGGGCTGGCGCCAAGGTTTGCAACCGGCCCGATTGAAATCACCAAGGCCACTCCGCCCACTATTGCGGGGCTTATTGTGGCGGGTTTGGCGGGGCCTAGCGCCGGCGGCGCCATTATTGCCGTCACTGCCGTTGCCTGGGCACCATTGGCGGCACACACGGCGGCGCTGGTAGCAGAAGTCAAAGCTCAGCCCCACGTGCGGATTACGCCTATTTTAGGTGTCGGGCATTTTCGCTTGATGAGCCGGTATGTTCTGCCGGCCGTTCTGGGCCCGGTGTTCCGCCACGCCATGCTGCGCTTACCGGGCGTGGCCCTTGCCCTTGCTGCACTGGGGTTTCTGGGCCTAGGCCCACGCCCTCCCTCACCTGAGTGGGGATTAATCCTGGCGGAAGGCATGCCGTATATAGAGCGAGCGCCCTGGGCGGTGCTGATCCCTGCGCTGGCGCTGATTCTGCTTTCTATCCTCGCCGTATCGCTTTCAAGCATTGTCGGTGTCAGGAAATCACTTCGCTAGATCACTTCGCCACAGGTTTCAGGCATAAAAAAACACCCCCGACATCGTGTCGGAGGTGTTGTCTTTTCACGTCTTTAGCGTGGCTTACTCGTGGTCGCCCGCCAGCTGCATTTGGCGCAGCATGTAGTTCTGGATGCCAACCTGATCAATCAGCTTCAGCTCGGTTTCGATATGATCAATATGATCTTCTTCATCGGCGAGCAGGTCGCGCAGCAAATCACGTGATACGTAGTCTTTAACGCTTTCACAGTAGGTGATGGCTTCGATGTAGTCGTTGCGGCCGTCGTGCTCGATTCTAAGATCGCTTTCGAGCATCTCCTTGACGTTTTCACCGATATGTAGCTTGCCCAGATCCTGAAGATTAGGAATGCCTTCCAGGAACAAAATGCGTTCAATCAGCTTGTCAGCGTGCTGCATTTCTTCAATGGACTCGTCGTATTCCCACTTAGCCAGTGCCTTAAGCCCCCAATCCTTATACATTTTGGCATGCAAAAAGTACTGATTAATGGCAATAAGCTCGTTGCCCAATGCTTTGTTTAAATGCTGGATTACCTGGGGATCACCTTTCATGACGTCACCTTTCTCGCTGTAATGCTGATAGTTAATCTAACCAATCAAGCAGTTACGTTAATGAAGGAGTATAGGCCATGCAAAGGCATACTCCCAGTTTTCTGAGAGTATAGAGAAGATGAAGAAAAATTCAAATAAATCAGTTATTTGCTAACGATAACCCTAACAAGAGTGATTCGCGTCACACGGCGTAAGCGAGACTCATATCGGCTTCCATACGTGCTTCATAAAGCGCTTCTTTGGTAAGCGATTTGGCATAGCAGGCGCACTTGCCACACTGGGTGGCACAGCCGGTGGCTTCACGCACTTCTCGCCAGCTGCGCGCTCCATCGCTCACCTGCTGACGAATCTGATGATCGGTTACTCCCTTGCACACGCAAACGTACATGGCGACACCTCATAAATAACATGAGATGAATGTAAATGATTCGCATACATTTTATCAAGTAAAAAACTATGCCTTTTAGTAGTGATTGTCTTTCACTCAAAAAAACCTAAATCAACACAATTGCTTAGTAATTAGTTGCATAAGTTCTAATAAAAAATATTAGTGTTTAAGTGCCCATTTTTTAGTGATCAGGCACGAAAACAGTGCGCGTCTGGGAGGCTATATCTGGCCAGCTGCGTTGACGACTATCCAAAAGAACCCACCAATAGCCCAGGCCAAATAGCGCCAAAGAGAGCCAAGCGATCCCACAGCGTATAAGGCTCTGCCTAAGAGTAATAGTTTGGCCATCAATGGTTTGCACACGCAGACGCCACGCCTGCATGCCCAAGGTCATACCGGCGCACTGCCAAAAAAAACAGAAGAAACCAGTGGTAGAGAGAAGCAGTAAACCGCGCAGGCTCCAGACGGCCAAAGCAGAAGCCCCGACGGCTTCCACGGGTTGACTGAGTATCAGCCGGAAAAACGCTAGATGGATAATCGTAATAAGCAGCCAGAGGGCTAGCACTATTACGCCATCATACGCCATGGCGCCCAGCCGGCGGCCCACCCCGGCTGAAACTACGTTAGCCATTGCGGCGCAGGAAATAAATCCCCACGGCGGCACAGGCCAGGGTCGGCACCAGTACCGCCCATACCGGTGAAAATCCGAAAATCGTGGATGCAGGGGCCAGCAAATCCTGGATATATTTAAACGCAAGCCCGGTGACCACACCATAAAATACCCGCGTGCCCGCCGCCACGGTACGCAGCGGGCCAAATACAAACGAGGCGGCAATCAGGACCAGCGAGCCCATGGTGAGCGGCATAAGCATCTTTTGCCAGAAGTACAGCAGCGGCTGATCCGCGGTTAGCCCCTGCGCCTGCAGATAGCGCGCATAGGCCCATAGCTCACTGGGTGCCTGGCTCTCGATATCACGCAGCAGGCGCTCGAGCTGTACAGGAGTAATATGCGTTTCCCAGAAGGCGCTGGCCTGGCTTTCAGACTCGGTATAATCATCGTAAATACGCGTGGTAGTCACATTTTCAAGCCGCCAGGCGCCCTCCTCCCAATGCGCGCGAGCGGCATGCGTGGCTTCAATCAATCGCCGCTCATCGAAGCGGTAGCGGGTTAAATCGAGCACCACTTCGTCGGCGCGAATCGCCCCGAACCGGTAAACGCTATCGCCTTCAAACTGCCAGCCGCTGCGACTGGCGGGCTGGGCGCTTTCGCCCTGGCGCTGTTCAAGCTGCCACGCTTCGGCAAACTGCTCGGTGCGCGGGCTTACGAACTCGGCGATCAGCAGTACCACAACCACCACCAACAGCACCGGTTTCATTACGCCCCAGACAATACGCGCCAGCGAACGCCCAGAGGCGCGCATAACGGTAAGCTCATTGCTGGACGCCATGCTGCCCAAACCAATCAGCGCGCCGATCAGCACCGCCACCGGGGCATACTGATAAAAACGCCACGGTGTACGCATGAGTAAATAAAAGAACACGTCCAGTGCGGTGTAATTGCCTTGTACGTGGCGCAGGTCACCAATGTAGGCAAGCGTGATATCCAGCCCCAACAGCACGAACTGGACAACGATGATCGCCCCCAGTACGTTGCGGGCGATATACCGATCTAAACGATCCGCAACTATCAGCACATTCAGCATTAACGCATCCCCTTACGCTGAGAGCGCCATAAAAGCAGTAATCCCAGGCCTAAAAACAGTAAATGTACCGGCCAAACGCCGATTAGCGGCGTTAATGTGCCGCTCCCGATGGCATCCACCGCCGCGAGCAGCAAACTTAAATAGCCGACATACAAAAACACCGCGGGCAGCAACTTGGCAAACCGACCCTGGCGAGGGTTTACGCGGGAAAGCGGCTGGGCAAGCAAGGCCAATATAAACACCATGAACGGCAGCCCTGCACGCCACTGAAACTGTGCCTGAGCACGCGGGTTGGGGTCGTGCCAAAGCGCTGCGGTAGTTGCGAACTCAAGCGAATCCAGCTCTTGGCGGCTACGGCTTAATCCCAGGCGCATCGTATAGCGTTCAAAGGTAAGTCGCTGCGCATCCATCTGACCGGGGGCCACGCCATAGCGCTCGCCATCTTCCAGCACCAAAAAGCGACTGCCCGTTTCAACTCGGGTTTCCTGATACCCCGACCCCGCCCGCGTTATAAAGCTATGCGGGTTTTCGGGCCCAGGCAGTTCGTGCACCAGGACTTCCTGCATTTCAGTACCGTCACTACTGAAATCAGTGATATACGCCGTACGACCACCGCCAAAATCCTGAAAGCGCCCAGGGGCCAGCACCGAGACATCCAGCCGGCTGCGCTGTTCTTCTAGCGTGGCCGCTGTTTGCAGTGCGCCGGCCGGGGTTAGCCACAGGCTACAGAGAGCGACCAATACCGCGACGATGGAGGCAGGCAATAGCGTGACCCGTAAAAGACGCAGCGGGCTCATGCCGCAGGCCACCATGACGGTAATTTCGCTGTTCATATAGAGCTGCCCATAGGCCAGCAGAATACCCAGGAAAAACGCCAGTGGGAGCACCAGCTCCATAAAGCCGGGTAGATGAAACATCATCAGGCTGCCCAGAATGGTGACCGGAAAATCACCCTCCGCTGCATCTGAAAAGTAGCGAATAAAACGGCTGCCCATAATGACCAGCAATAGAATACCGGCCACCGCGGACATGGTGAGTAACACTTCGCGAGTTAAGTACCGAAATAAAATCAACGCCCTCTCCGGCTAATCGTGCAGGATGCCATGCAATGCGCCCATGGCTTGGGTACACTAAACGAACACTCAGTACGGGGCATTATCCCGAATCCCTCGATGCTTGTCTTGTTGGAGACGTCATGGAATTTTCCGTTCAGACCGCCAATCCGGCTAAAGCCGAAACGGCTTGTCTCGTCATCCCCATTTTTAAAGGTAGCGACTTACTACCCACGGCCGCCAGATTAGATGACGCCAGCGAGCGTTTAATCGGCCAGTTGCTTGAGCGCGGCGACTTTGATCCAGCGCTTGGCAACGTGCAGATGATTCCGTTTGCACCGGGTCTTGGCGCAGAGCGGCTATTGTTAGTAGGCCTCGGCGAGCGCGAAAAGTGCCAGGAAGCGGCGTTTTTAAAAGCGCTGGATGCCGCCATGGCAGCGCTTACCAAACTGCCGGTGGATGAAGCCAGCATCGCATTTGACGATGTGCCGCTTGAAACCCGTGACAGCAACTGGAAAGCCCGCAAGGTACTGGAAGCGGCTGAGCGCGCCGTCTATCGCTTCGATCAGTTTAAGTCGCAGCCCACACCTTTAGCGAGCCTTAACGCATTAACGCTGATGGTGAGCGAAGCGGGTGACGCTGAGCTTGCCAGCCAAGGGGCGCGCATTGGCGCCGCTATCGGCCAGGGCATCAACTACACGCGCACGCTGGGCAACCTGCCGGGCAATGTGTGCACGCCGCGCTACCTTGCCGAGCAGGCAGAGGAATTGGGCCGGACCTCCAACGGCGCGTTGGACGTCGAGATTCTCGATGAGGACGCACTGGAAGCGCTGGGCGCAGGCTCTTTGCTCTCGGTCGGTCGAGGCAGTCACGAACCTACTCGTCTGATCGTCATGAAGTACAACGGCGCGGCGGAGCGCGAAGAAGCGCCTCACGTTCTGGTAGGTAAAGGTATCACTTTCGATACCGGCGGCATTTCGCTGAAACCTGGCGAAGGCATGGACGAAATGAAATTCGACATGTGCGGCGCCGCCAGCGTATTTGGCACCGTCAAGACGATGCTCGCCATCAAGCCCAAGCTCAACCTGGTGTTTATCGTCGCTGCCGCCGAGAACATGCCGGACGGCCTGGCCACCAAGCCCGGCGATATCATCAAAACGCTTAAAGGCCTGACGGTTGAAGTACTCAATACCGATGCCGAAGGCCGCCTGGTACTTTGCGACGCGCTGACGTATGCCGAGCGCTTCAAGCCGGCAAGCGTTGTGGATATTGCCACGCTTACTGGTGCTGTCATTGTGGGGCTGGGCCATCACGCGACCGGCCTGCTGTCCAATGATGACGACCTGGCGCTCGATTTGCTGGAAGCCGGCGAAGCGGCCTGGGACCGCGCCTGGCACCTGCCCTTATGGGATGAGTACCAGGAGCAGCTGGAATCCAACTTTGCCGACTTGGCCAATATCGGCGGGCGCCCGGCGGGTACGATTACCGCGGCGTGCTTTTTGTCGCGTTTTGCCGATCACTTCCCCTGGGCTCATCTGGATATCGCCGGTACGGCTTGGCATTCAGGCAAACAGAAAGGCGCGACCGGCCGCCCGGTGGGCCTGCTTTCCCAGTACCTGCTAGACCGTGAAGCCGACGCCCAGGTCGAAACCAGCGCCAACTAATCGCACGATTGCGCGCTCAATGGTTGCCTTTGAGTGCCACAACCGTTAAATCTGGAAGCATGAGCGTGTGCCCTACCGTTTATGGCATGCGCTACTTCTAACGACACGCTTATTCGCCCTTCGGGGCCTGGCTCTAGCGGAGAAAACACGCCGTGCCCACTAGTTCTACGACTCGTTTTGAAATCCTGCCGTCCAATCAGCCGACGGCCGATAGTATCCGTGACAACATCCTGACCAACCCAGGGTTTGGCAAGTACTTCACTGACCATATGGTCAATGTCCGCTGGACGGTTGATGCCGACTGGCACGGCCACCAGGTGCGCCCTTACGGCCCGCTAACGCTCGATCCGGCCGCCTCCGTGCTGCATTACGGCCAGGAAATTTTTGAAGGCATCAAAGCCTATCGTCATGCTGACGGTTCGGTCTGGACCTTCCGCCCTGAGAAAAACGCAGAGCGTTTCCGCCGTAGTGCCCGCCGTTTGGCCTTGCCTGAGCTAGCGGATGAGGATTTCATCGGTTCGATCAAGGCGCTGCTGGCCCAGGACCATAGCTGGGTACCCACGCCGCAAAGCGATGCTGACGAGTGCAGCCTGTATCTTCGCCCGTTCATGATCGCCACGGAAGCCTTCCTGGGCGTGCGCCCGGCTCACGAAGTGGACTACTACGTGATCGCATCCCCAGCGGCATCCTACTTCAAGGGCGGCATCAGCCCGGTATCCATCTGGCTCTCCTCGCATTACAAGCGGGCAGCCGCGGGCGGCACCGGCTTTGCCAAGTGCGGCGGCAACTACGCAGCATCACTGGCCGCCCAGAAGGAAGCCGAATCTCACGGCTGTGGTCAGGTAGTGTTTCTGGACGCTGCGGAAAGCAAGTGGATCGAGGAACTGGGTGGCATGAACCTGTTTTTCGTGTTCAAGGATGGCCGTCTGGTCACCCCGCGCCTGACGGATACCATTCTGGAAGGCGTGACCCGCAACTCGGTGCTCACCCTTGCCAAAGACATGGGTCTGACCCCGGAAGAGCGCCCGATCAGTATTGATGAGTGGCGTGACGGCGCGGCTTCCGGCGAGATCACCGAAGTGTTCGCCTGTGGCACCGCCGCGGTCATCACGCCGGTAGGCGAGCTGGTCACGGAAAACGAGCGCATTCGCCTGAACGGCGACGGTGGTAACGACGTCGCCATGCGCATTCGCAAGACGCTTCTGGATATCCAGTACGGCCGCAGCGAAGACAAACACGGCTGGCTTACCCAGCTGGTGTAATGTCTCCCCCGCCGCCGCCAGCAATGGCGGCGGCGATGACGCTTATTTGGAATGGCTTTGAAGCGCTTTTAAAGCCTTTTCAGAGAGCTTGGCAAACGCTGGAGCCGCTATGGCGCGCATCGATTTTTATATTCTCCCTGATACCACTTTAGAAGCGCGCTTGGCATTCGCCTGCAAGCTGGCCGAAACCATTTGGCGCAAAGGCTACCGCCTGCACCTTCACTGCGAAGACAAGGCCCTTGCCGAACAGGCGGACGCAGCCCTGTGGAATTTTCGTGAGGACGCCTACCTGCCCCACGCGCTTGAAGACAGCGAGATGGCGGCCAGCGTACCGATAACGCTGGGTTGGCAGACACTGCCCACGCCTAAAGAAGAAACCGCGCTCCTCAATCTGCACCCCGATATTCCTGACGGCGTTGAACGCTATGCGCGCGTTGCAGAAATTATCAATCAGCATCAACACGTTCTGGTCGCCAAGCGCGCTTGCTGGCAGCGTTATAAAGAGCTTGGGCATGAAGTGGTGCCGCATAAGCTTGGGTAATGGCCAGAACAATCAGCGAAGCGCCCAATCAAACCCCGAAGAGCATAATTCAGGTCTTGTTGATCGAAAGGACCAAACGATATGAACCAGCCTTCAACTCAGGATTCAACACTCCTGCCTGAGCTACGCCAATTAATCGACGTAGCAAGGGAGCGGGCAGCAATTGCCGTCAATGCTGAATTAACGCTTCTCTATTGGCAATTAGGCGACCGCATTCATCGGGAAGTTCTGAGGCAAGAGCGGGCCGGTTATGGTGAGCAAATTGTCTCTTCACTGGGGAGACAATTAACGAGTGAGTACGGCCGAGGATTTTCGGCAAAGAATCTACGCCATATGATCCGCTTCGCCGAGACATTTCCTGAAGAGGAGAAAGTCTCCGCACTGCGGAGACAGTTAAGCTGGACCCATATAAAAAGCCTGATTTATCTCGACGATTCGCTCAAGCGCGATTTTTATATCGAGCTATCTCAGCTTGAAGGCTGGTCGTCTCGTCAGTTACAGCAGCGCATCCAGTCAATGTTATTTGAGCGAACCGCTATTTCCCGCAAGCCAGATGAAACCATTCATCATGAGTTACAAAATCTGCGTAACGCTGGTCAGCCCTCACCACAGCTACTGTTGAAAGATCCTTATGTGCTGGATTTTCTCGGCTTAAATGATCGTTACCTGGAGCGAGATCTGGAAGACGCTATCCTTCGCGAGATTGAGCAATTTCTGCTGGAGTTGGGTGCAGGGTTTACGTTTGTGGCGCGCCAAAAGCGCATTCAGATTGATGACGAGGATTTCTACATTGATTTGCTGTTTTACAACCGCAAGCTTAAGCGGCTGGTAGCGATCGATCTTAAACTGGGGCGTTTCAAGGCTGAATTTAAAGGCCAGATGGAGCTTTATCTGCGCTGGCTAGCTAAACATGAGCAAGAAGACGATGAAAATCCGCCGCTAGGAATAATTCTCTGTGCCGGTAAGCAACAGGAACAGATTGAACTGCTGGAGCTGGATAACAGCGGCATTCACGTGGCGGAATATCTGACCGTCCTACCATCCCGCGAGGCCTTGCAGGCCAAACTGCATCAATCTATTGAAAGCGCTCGAGCTCGCTTATCGAGCGAACAGGCGTAGTTCTCTTTGGATACTCAACAATAACTCAACGCACGAGAGCACTAATGCTGACCTCCTCATGGCTAACCCGCTATCCACTGGCAGTTATCGTCCTCGCCCAGCTGTTTGGCACCTCGCTGTGGTTCAGTGTTAATGGCGTTGGTTTGGCATTGCAGGAGGCAGTGGGTCTTAGTGAAGGTGATCTTGGCTTACTGACCATCGCGGTGCAGGCCGGGTTTATCACCGGCACGCTGTTAATCGCCATTACCGGCCTTGCCGACCGCATGCGAGCCAGTCATCTGTTTGCGCTGTCAGCGGTGCTCGGTGCACTTATCAACGCAGCGTTTATTGGCGTTGCCGACAGCATAATGCTGGCGGCAGTGGCACGCTTTGCCACCGGCCTATGCCTGGCAGGCATCTACCCGCTGGGCATGAAGCTGGTGGTTAGCTGGACACCTTCGCATGCGGGCGCGGCTCTGGGCTGGCTGGTCGGCATGTTAACGCTGGGCATCGCCTCTCCTCACTTACTGCGCGGTTTAACGCTGCATCTTCCCTGGCAGTGGCCGCTGCTGCTGGCATCTCTTTTGGCGCTGGTGGCCGCGTATATGATTTTTCGTTTGGGCGTTGGTCCCCACCTGCCGACCAAGGCAAGTATTGGCCGCCCGTGGGCTGGGCTTAACGCCTTCAAGCAGCGCCAGTTTCGTAAAGCCGCCCTGGGTTATTTCGGTCATTGCTGGGAGCTTTATGCGTTCTGGGCGCTGGTACCCTTTTTGGTCACCCGCGAGCTCGAGCGGCTCAACGGCGCCGCGAGCCTTCAGCCGTGGCTAAGCTTTGCCGTCATTGCCCTGGGCCTGCCTGGCTGTGTATGGGCGGGAAGGTGGAGCCGTAAGGCAGGCAGCGCCCATGTCGCGTTCGTGGCACTACTGACCTCCGGCGTGCTTTGCCTGTTTTATCCCTTGCTGGGAAGTTTTTCGCCCTGGCTATTACTTACCCTTCTGGGTTTATGGGGTGTTAGCGTGATTGCTGATTCAGCGCAGTTTTCGGCTTTGGCATCCGCCCACGCCCCGCCCGAACGCCTAGGCGCCGCCCTGGCGCTGATGAATGCGGTGGGCTTTGGGTTAACCATTCCTTCGATTGCGCTGGTAACGGCGCTCTGGTCAAGCCAGGGGGTAGCCGTTATCTGGTGGCTGCTGCCTGGGCCGGTGCTTGGGCTAATCGCCATGCACGGGCTAAATCGTCACACGCCAAGGACCTGACGCCCTAGCGCTTATCGCGCTATACTTATCGCCATTTTTTTGCAAGCCGTGAGCCGACTCCCCATGGAAAAGACCTACCAACCCGAACAGATTGAAACCCGCTGGTACGAACGCTGG
This sequence comes from Halomonas sp. AOP43-A1-21, assembly GCF_052376775.1. NCBI lineage: Bacteria > Pseudomonadati > Pseudomonadota > Gammaproteobacteria > Oceanospirillales > Halomonadaceae > Halomonas > Halomonas sp. AOP43-A1-21. The sequence continues at coordinate 45,172 of NZ_JBQSWC010000005.1, forward strand.
GAAGCCGACAACCGCTTCGCCCCGACGGGCCACGGTAAGCCGTTCTCAATTATGATTCCGCCGCCCAACGTGACTGGCAGCCTGCACATGGGCCATGCGTTCCAGGACACCATCATGGATACCCTGACGCGCTGGAAGCGTATGCAGGGCAACAACACGCTGTGGCAGGTAGGCACCGACCATGCGGGTATCGCCACGCAAATGCTGGTGGAGCGCAAACTCGCTGCTGAAGAGGGCAAGACGCGCCACGATCTGGGCCGCGAAGCGTTTACGGATAAAATCTGGGAGTGGAAGGAAGAGTCGGGCGGACATATTACCCGCCAGCTACGCCGCATGGGCGCAAGCGTCGACTGGAGCCGTGAGCGCTTCACCATGGACGACGGCTTCTACAAAGCCGTTCAGGAAGTCTTCGTGCGCCTGCACGAAGAAAAGCTAATCTATCGCGGCAAACGGCTGGTCAACTGGGACCCGGCCCTGCACACGGCCATTTCCGATCTGGAAGTGGAAAACAAGGAGCAGCAGGGCAGCTTCTGGCACTTCCGCTACCCGCTGGCCGACGGGGTTAAAACCGACGATGGCAAAGACTATCTGGTTGTGGCCACCACCCGCCCGGAAACCCTATTGGGCGATACCGGCGTCGCGGTCAACCCGGAAGATGCGCGTTACGCCTCGCTGGTCGGCAAGTTCATTGAACTACCGTTGGTGGGTCGGCGCATTCCTATCGTGGCCGACGAGCACGCGGTAATGGAAAAAGGCTCGGGCTGTGTAAAAATCACCCCGGCTCATGACTTCAACGACTACGAGGTCGGCAAACGCCAGAACCATCTGCTGATCAACGTCTTTTCCAAGGACGCCGCGATTCTTGAACAGGCGGAAATCTTTAACCTTAAGGGCCAGCCCCAGCCTGAAGAAGACGCTAGCCTGCCCGCCAAGTACGCAGGCCTTGATCGTTTTGAAGCGCGTAAACAGATTGTCGCCGACATGGACGCACTTGGCCTGCTGGAGCAGGTGGAAGCCGTCAACAACACTCTGCCCTATGGCGACCGCTCGGGTGATGTGATTGAGCCGCTGTTGACCGACCAGTGGTTTGTGGCCGTTGAGTCGCTGGCCAAACCGGCCATTAAAGCGGTTGAGGATTGCGAGATCCAGTTCGTACCTAAAAACTACGAAAACATGTACTTTGCCTGGATGCGCGACCTGCAGGACTGGTGTATTTCTCGCCAGCTGTGGTGGGGCCACCGTATTCCCGCCTGGTATGACGTCGAAGGCAATGTGTACGTTGCACGTAGCGAAGCCGAAGCGCGTGAGAAGCACGGACTGGATGCCGATCTGGTACTCACCCAGGACGAGGACGTTCTGGATACCTGGTTCAGCTCGGGCCTGTGGACGTTTGGTACGCTTGGCTGGCCGGAAAAAACCCCGGAGCTTGAAATCTTTCACCCCACCAGCGTTCTAGTCACAGGTTTTGACATTATCTTCTTCTGGGTTGCCCGGATGATTATGATGACCCTGAAGTTCACTGGCCAAGTGCCCTTCAAGACCGTGTATGTCCACGGCTTGGTGCGCGACGGCCAGGGCCAGAAGATGTCCAAATCCAAGGGCAACGTACTCGATCCGATCGACCTTATCGACGGCATCACGCTGGACGCGCTGCTTGAAAAGCGCACCGGCAATATGATGCAGCCGAAACAGGCCAAGGCGATTGCCAAAGCGACCAAGGACGAATTTAAAGACGGTATCGAAGCCCACGGCACCGATGCGCTGCGCTTTACCTTCCTCTCCCAGGCTACCACCGGGCGCGATATCAAGTTTGATATGAATCGCCTGGATGGCTATCGCAACTTCTGCAACAAGCTGTGGAACGCCTCACGCTATGTGCTGATGAATGCCGAAGGCGAAGACTGCGGCAGCGATGGCAGTGAAGTAGAGCTTTCCCTGGCGGACCGCTGGATTATTTCCCAGCTGCAGAAGGTTGAGGCTCAGGTGACCAAGGCAATGGACGAGTACCGCTTCGACCATGCCTCTCAAGCGCTGTATGAATTCGTCTGGAACGAGTACTGCGACTGGTATCTGGAGCTTTCCAAGCCGGTGCTGTGGGACGACAGTGCCTCCGTTGAGGCCAAGCGCGGTACCCGCCGGACGCTGGTGCGCGTATTGGAAGTCATCCTGCGCCTGGCTCATCCGATGATGCCTTATATTACCGAAGAGATCTGGCAGCGCGTGTCGCCCCTGGCCGGTACGTTTATGGGCGAAGGCGCTTCGCTGATGCTGCAAGCCTGGCCGGAAGCTGATGAGAGCAAAATCGACGAGCAGTCGACCCGCGATATCGAGTGGCTAAAAGGCGTTATCATCGCCGTGCGTAACATTCGCGCTGAGATGAACATCGCCCCCGGCAAGCCGTTGGACGTGCTGCTGACCAAAGGCCAGCCCGAAGACGCCAAGCGCCTGGAAAGTAACCGCCACTTTCTGGCCAAGCTTGCCAAGCTTGAAAGCGTCACCTGGCTTGAAAACCCCAACGATGCGCCGCTTTCGGCAACACAGCTAGTAGGCGATATGGAAGTGCTAGTGCCGATGGCCGATCTGATCGACAAAGACACCGAACTTGCCCGCCTGAATAAAGAGATCGAGAAGCAGGACAAGCTGATCGGCGGCATCGAGAAAAAGCTCGGCAACGATGGTTTTATCGCCAAGGCGCCGGAGGCAGTGGTCAACAAAGAGCGCGGCAAGCTGGCCGAGTTCCAAGCGGCTAAAAAGCTGCTTCAGGAGCAGAAGGCCAAAATTGAAGCGTTGTAGGCTGGTTAGCCACTGAAATGACGGGCGGCACCAAGCGGTGTTGCCTGTACCTGGAGTTAGCCTATGCCTACTTGCTGGATCATTGCAGGCCCAAACGGGGCAGGTTGCTGAGCGTGTTTCACACGGTGGACATAGCATTCCCAAAAGGGATATAGAGCGGCGCTTTCCCGTAGCCTTTCAAATTTACTCATGCGCTATAGCTATGCTGTCGATGAATGCCTGTGCTTTATGAATAGCGGTATGGAGCCAGAACCAATATTCAAGCAGCAAGGGTAAACACGACAGATTATTCATCATGAGTATTACCAGCATATCTTGGAGATAGCCACATCGTGAATACCGAGCAAATCACGCCTTCTCCCTTTGCCTAGCAAGCCCTTGAAGCTATGAAACAGGCTGTGCATAAGGAAATGGATCGTAAAAAGCGGTTAGAGCATTATGCGGTTATTTGGAAAGACGGTAAGCCGGTTAAGATTGGAGAAGGTGTTCCCGAACGTTAATAAGATTTAATGCCTACTGCATTGCGGCTAAAAAACGGCTTCAATAGCAGAAAGTCAAAATTGAAGCGTTGCCTAGCCAGCTTTACAAAAACCATCATGTCCGCTTTATGCAGGCATGATGGTTGTAAGGCATTGCCTCTGTTCTACTTCATGCTAATGCGCTTCGCGCCAGCCGTTCATGGTCAATCAGGTAACGGTAAGCGGTGTCCAGCATGTCCGTTACCCGCTTGGCATCCCGTCATATTCGGGCAGGCCATGCGTGTGATGGCAAGTCCTTCAAAATCGATGCGGTGGCTCTCCCCAAGGCTTACTTTGCCGGTAAAGCGATTGCAGCCCTCATGCAGGAAACCTGCGACCGCCTGATGGGCCAGGCGCAAGCCGCGACCGGCGCATCCAGTTCAGTTTACCGGATACTGATGGAACTGCCCGGCGATTTCCCGAGTATGGAACAGGTCGCCTGCACCCTGAACATGACCAGCCAGACGTTGAGGAGAAGACTGGAAGCCGAAGGAACAACATTCCAGATCATCGCAGACGAAGTGCGTTCGACGCTGGCCCATGAATATCTCAGAACCACGAAATTCAGCGTGCTCGACATCGCCATACTTCTGGGTTTCAGCAACAGCGCGGGCTTCCGAAAGGCGCTGAAGCGATGGACGGGCATGATCCCCTCGCAGATTCGACGTTAAAACAGTGCACCTGCAACAAGGATGGGTGATCTCCAGCGCAGAAACGTTTTACACTCCTCCTATATAGTAATCGTTACAGCAGCACCTCACCAGAGAGACACAAAACTCTAACCGGTCAGCAAACTACTCTCCATCACCAGAGGCATCAACACCTAAATAGGCTTTAGCAAACGTCTCCATGACTTCGCGTAAGACCTTCCGCTGGGCTAGCGGTAAACTACGATATAAAGATAATACTTGCCGCTCTTCGCAGCTTGAGGAAACGTCCCAAGCCGCTGAAGGCTCGCTGATGCTATACGTCGCGGTCTCACCATAGCGTAAATAGTGAGGGTCGACGGTTAACCAGCGCGCTAATACTTGTAGTTTATCCTGACTTGGAATCGAATCTCCCCGCAACCAGCGCCTGACGGCCTGGAAGGTAATCGGTTTGCCCCAATAGCGCAAATTAAACTCACGCTCCAGCACTGATGGCCGTACATCGTAACCTGCCGCTTGCATCGCGGCCTTTAAGCGCTCGGCGAACATAGTCTTTTCATTCATGCCGCCAATGTGAATCGATTGTTCAATAACAGTTGAATAACGGTTCACCTTTTGATTGAATCATTAATTCAATTTTGTTTTTTCGCGCTAACTCAAACACCCGGCAATGGTGGTGCGAGCGAACGCTCTTGGCTTGAGGAGTCATTCATGATGGGTGGCACACCTGATTCACCAATTCAGAATCTCGACAGCCTTTATCACGCACTGTCGGTGTTATGCACCGCAACGACGCCTGCCGAGCTTTTCAAGCACTTGGCACAAACGCTACACGGGTTAACAGGCAATCAACCAGTGGCGCTTTTCAGGCGACTGGGAACCGGCGAACTGCGCCTGACCTACTGTTTCCCTCCAAACAGCGTGGCAGCCCCTGACACAGCGATACTGTCGGTCCGATCGCTAGAGGAACTGCACGGTTTGGGGCTACAATATTATGAATTAAAAGGGGAATACGGGATATGGGGCTATATCGGCCACCTACCTTCGACCTATACCGGCCCAGCACAGTGGGTAAACGTTCTGATTGACATTGCTGCCCAGCGATTACGGTTATTGAAAGCCGAGCGCTTGGCCAAGCATCAGTTAAGGCTGAAAACACACCGCAGGCTTCTCTCCAGGGACACCAAACGCTTCACGTCTATTGAGCAACTACTTCAGCATCATGGCGATAGCTGGTGCCATATTTTTCAAGCCAGCGGCATCGTGATCGCTTGCCAGGAAGACCTGTACTGCTTTGGCGATTGCCCCTCTAAACGCCAGCTTTTTCAACAACAGCTACGTTTGAACCAGTCCTCTACTCCCTTGGATGAAGTCACGGAATTAACGGGCGATTGCCAGGGTGGATTGGCGGCCCCTCTCAGCTTGGCTAGCAACCACTTAGGCTGGCTGCTCCTGTTCCGTCAACAGCCTTTAATACCGCTCCCCATGGCGGGTAGTGAGGTTCAAAACTCATTAAGCTGTTGGATGCCCCAAGAGGCCTCCATGGTCATGGAACTGGCAGATGATCTAGCGGTGGCTATTACCGCCGTGGAGGTCGTGCATTTTAATCAACAACTCATCAAAACCAACCAACAACTGAAAGGGCTTGTTCATACCGACCCATTAACTCGATGCTGGAATCGCTACTATACCGAACTGGTGATCGAGGCCCTTCGGCACTCAGCCACCCCGTTTACGCTAATGATGTTCGATATCGATGACTTTAAACAGATTAACGATAGCTACGGCCATGCAGTGGGCGACGATATTTTACGCAGCATGACGTCACTGGTGCAGGAAACACTCCGTGTTGACAATCATTTGGGGCGCTGGGGTGGAGAAGAATTTATTGTGATCGCCAAGGGGCTTAATCAAAAATCCAGCTATCAACTGGCAAACCGGCTGTGCCGCACGGTTGAGGAGCATGTATTCCCCGTTACCGGTAAAGTGACTATTAGCATTGGCCTGACGCTGAGTCGATCCAATGAATCTTCCGACCAGTTGCTGGAAAAGGTGGATCGAGGCATGTATTTAGCGAAAAGAGCTGGCAAAAACCAAGTCGTAATGTACTGAACAAGTTCTTGCCAGCCCCTGCTAGTTCGCTTCGCGCCAGCCGCCTAAAACCCGGCTATCCGGGCCAAAGAACACTAGGCGGTCGTGATCGATCAGGTAGCGGTAAGCGGTGTCCAGCATGTCCGTTACTTGCTTGGCATCCGTCATATTCGGGCAGGCCATGCGTGTGGTGGCAAGCCCTTCAAAATCGATGCGGTGGCTCTCCCCAAGGCTTACCTTGCCGGTAAAGCGGTTACAGCCGTCAAAGCCCGCCACTTTTCCATCCTTCGAGATCGTGAAAAATGGCGTTTCCGCAAACGATAGCCGTTCATCGGTACCTACCAGCAGCAGGTTCCAGCGCTGATCCACTATCGGGCCTGACAAACCTGTGTGGCGCGGTGTGTCGTTAAGCTGTGGTTCGCCCGGGGTGCTGCTGCACGCGCTGAGCAACACGGCGGTAAGGGCCAGAAACGGCAGCAGGCAGGCTCGGGAGCGATGTTTTTTCATGAGCATGTTGTATGTCCTTACCAGCTGCCGCTGTTTTCCATGGAAGCCCAGGGCTCTTGAGGGGCTAGCGCGTCGCCTTTTTGCAGAAGCTCGATAGAAATTCCGTCAGGCGATTTTACAAACGCCATATAACCATCGCGCGGCGGGCGATTTACGGTGACGCCGTTGTCCTGAAACTTCTGGCAGAGTGCGTAAATGTCATCCACGCGGTAAGCCAGATGACCAAAGTTACGCCCGCCGGTGTACTCTTCCGGATCCCAGTTATAGGTCAATTCGAGTTCGGGAGCGGTTAACTGCGCGGAGCGCTCTTCGTCTTCCGGGGCGGCCAGAAATACCAGTGTGAAGCGACCTTTTTCATTCTCTTTACGGCGCACTTCTTTTAGGCCCAGCAAATTACAGTAAAACCGAAGTGAAGCGTCTAAATCCTTAACACGCACCATAGTGTGTAAATATTGCATGCTCTAACTCCTTTGGTGATAACAATCCAGTGTACTCGTCGCGGCTGAGATGACGCAGATGTGATGATTGCGCAGCTGGCCGATTAACGCCAGAGGAAGTGCCAGATTGGGCGCCATGAGCGCCAAATCTCTTGACAAAAATGTGACACCCAGCATTCAACCCAATAACTCTGTACAATAAATAATTGAAGACCATATTAACGGGTATCGCTAAAAGGAGAAACCAGTGGATTCAATCACGCAGGCTGCGCTAGGCGCTGCTGTAGGTGGAGCGCTACTCGGCCGCCGCCTGGGGCGCAAAGCTGTGCTGGTTGGAGCACTGCTGGGTACGCTACCTGACCTGGATGTCGCGCTGGATTATGGCGATGCTATTGCCAATGTGACAGAGCACCGCGGCTTTTCTCATTCGCTACTGGTGCTGACCGGCCTCGCCACGCTGCTTGCGTTGCTGTGTACACGCTTTGCGCCTGCCCGGGATATTTCTCTATCCCGCTGGTGGTGCTTTTTTACGCTATGTTTGGTGACTCACCCGCTGCTGGATGCGCTAACGACCTACGGTACGCAGCTTTTTTGGCCGCTGGATACGCCGCCGGTGGCATGGCCGATCATCTTTATTATTGACCCGATTTATACGCTGGCCCTTTTGATAGGCCTGGGAACGGCGCTGGTATCTCAGCAGGTGCGCAAATACTGTGGTCTGGGTCTTGCCGTATCGTGCGTGTATCTAGCCCTGGCAGCAGGCGCCAAGTGGAGTGTGGAGCAGCGTCTGGCCCCGGCTCTTGCTGAGCAGGGGTTAACGCAGGCCCCTGTATTGATTCAGCCAACACCGTTTAACATTGTGCTATGGCGGGCCACGGTGATTGATGAAGACCGCTATTATGAGAGCCTTATCAGCATCTTCGATGCGCCTCGCCTCCCCCAGCTAGAACCCCTATGGCGAAATACGGCGCTGGAAGAGACGGCGCTTTTCGGCCCGTTAGGCCAACGGTTAACATGGTTTACCGGCCCTTTTTTACGCTACGAAGTTCGCTGGATTGATGGCAAGGAAACGCTACTCGCCACTGATATCCGACTAGGCTTTCCAGGATTTCACCCATTTAGCTTTACGCTCGCCACTCTTGAGGATAATCGCTGGGTCCCAGTGGCAACCAGCAAGCAGGTAAGTGCGGTGCGTGGCCTGAGCCTTGCCACGCTTTCAAGGCTTGCTGCACGTGCTTCAGGAAATGTTTCAGCGTTATGCGCCAGTGATTTTATCGCCACACACTGGCGCGCAGAGCGCTTTCTCTACCGCTGCTAACAGCTACGCGTTAAGACCGTTAAGGGGCAATACCTTGACCACATCCGCTATATTGCTCGCCGGCATAGGTAAGCGTTACGCGGGCGGGAAAAGGCTTGCCGCTCATGTCGTCAAAACAGGCGGCGGCTTCGATACGCAGGCGAAAAAACGGCTCAACGCGGGCATTTTCAAGCACCACTCGACCCGCGTCATTATCCATTACGCTCATCATATACGGAAACTCAAGACGCTCTTCCCCGTAGTTGAGCTGCATGGTTAGCGTGGGTGCGTCGTGCGCTAACGCCACCGTCCAGCCCGGCTCGTTGCCTTGCCCCCAGAACATAACACCCGGTTTTTCCGCCCTGGTAATGGCCGCTCGCTCTTCACTCAGCGTGCACTGCAGCTGACCGCGCGGCGTTTCTACCATGGCCTTATCGCCACGATTCCAAAAACTGATACTGCCGTCTTGATAGCGCGCTCCGCTGGCTACCACGGCTTGAGGTAACCGCCAGGCACCATGCAACGACCAAAGCCGTAAATCACTGGTATTCGTTGCGGTAACCAAGTGCTGATTAGCCGGCTGGCAGTGCCAGCCCTGAAAGCGCTCGGCCGTTCCGGAAAAAAGTACCGACGGCAGTAGCGGTGCACTGCTGTTCACGGTCATTTTGCCTGACTCGCCGACCGGAGCGGCCGTTGAGGCACAGCCGCCTAGCGCGACTAACAGTGCGCTCGCAGCGATTAACGGAAGTGGATTGGACACCAGTGTCATTAACAAATGCTCCCTGCACGCGTGATTTATTGTGTCGTGGATCAGCTTCGCTTGAAAGCGTGTAAATCTTGCGAGTCAAAGGTATCAACCGTGGGCGATAGCCCAAACGCTTCCCGCTTGGCTTTTATATGATTGGCTTCTGCCACCCAGACAGTATCCTGGGAAGGCGACCGGCCATTCAATTCAGCCAGTTGCGTAATACCCTGATGGTAAAAGGTTAAAATATTAAGTGCCGCTTTGTTGTCGTCATCGACCGCGCGGCGGAGCGTAGGTAAATAACCGCTAATCTGCGATAAGTGCTGCTTTAACTGCCAGACGTAACGCATCTCGGTCATCCAGGGGCGTTCGCGCAATACTGCAAATAGCGCACTGGTTGCCAGCAGCCCCAGAAAAACACCCAGCGCGTATAGCCAGAGGCTGCTGCCGAAGGTGGATGTCAGCAGCATGGAGAACAGCATTCCAAAAATAAGCAGCTGGCCCGCCATTGCAAAACTGATCATGCGTGCCTTGCGGCGATAGCTGTGTGAATCATGCTGTTCGAGGGTAAAAACCATGGCCAACCTCGTCATCTAATAGAACGCTCTATGATACGGGGCTGACCATAGCAAACAAGCCTGGGTTACTAAGGTTCGTCTGAAAAGTGTCTGCGCTCGGCAACTTTTCAGACAGAACCTAAAAACCTGAGTGGTCAAACGTTAGCTTAATCGCTCGGCGGCTGTTTTTAGTAACCGCTCGGTTGCCTCCCAGCTAACGCAGGCATCGGTCACTGAAACGCCATAGCGCAGGGCATTCGGCTGCAGTGGCTGCTTGCCTTCAAATAGATGACTTTCCAGCATCAGGGCAACCAGATTGGCATTACCTGCCTGCCGCTGGGCGAGCACATCCAGCATCACCTCACTTTGGCGGCGGTGATCTTTACGCGCATTGGCGTGACTGCAATCAACCATTAACCGCGGGTTCTGGCCGGCCTCATGCAGCGCCTTGATAGCTGCCTGAACATGCGCTGCCTGATAATTAGGCTCGCCATGCCCGCCGCGCAGCACCACGTGTGTATGCGGGTTACCGGCCGTTTGCTGCATGATGGGCCGCCCATTGTTGTCTTGAGCGAAACGCTGGTGACCATGGGCCGCTGCCTGCATGGCGTCGATTGCGACCTGCACATCACCGCTGGTCGCGTTTTTAAATCCCACTGCGGCGGCTAAGTCGCTCGCAAGCTCACGGTGCAGCTGTGATTCGGTGGTCCGCGCCCCAATCGCCACCCAGCTTAAAAGATCATCCAGGTAAGGCGCGAGCATGGGCTGAAGCAGCTCAGTTGCCACCGGCAGGCCGCGGGCGGCAACGGCATGCATCAGCTCCCGGGAGAGCGTAATGCCCTTGGCCATATCGCCGCTGCCGTCTAAATCCGGGTCATAGGCGAGCCCCTTCCAGCCCACGGTGGTGCGGGGTTTCTCAACATAGACCCGCATTACGGGTAAAAGCTGTTCACTTACTTGCTCACTTAATGAAGCGAGACGGTCAGCGTACTCAAGGGCTGCGTCAGGATCATGGATAGAGCAGGGCCCTACCACGACCAGAAGCCTATCATCCTGGCCACTCAGAATGTTTTGAACCGCCTGGCGCTGCTGGGATACCTGCTGGCTTAAATGGGCGCCTACCGCCACGCTTTGGCGCAGCTCGGTCGGTGTGGGAAGCAGCTTTTCCGTGCTGGGCGTGCTGACAGTAATGGGAGTCCCATTACGTTCTGAGCTAAGGGCTAGGCTTGCTGGGGCATTCATAAAGGTTTCTCCGGTAGCGCATGACATCGTTTGACGTTGCCACCCAGGCAAGCACGGTCGGAGGTGGCAGCTTGCACCGACCGCGCGTCGCTAAATCGCCAGCCATAGCCATAGCCCACATAGCCGGTAGCGATAGTGACGTTATATGCGCGATACATCATGGTGCAGCTCCTTAATGACATTCCTATGGCGAAAGCCTTAAAACGCAAAAGCCCCGATTGGGTTACCAACCGGGGCTATATTCGGCAGGCAACCTAGTCGGTGTGCCTGGTAGCGCGACGTTAACCGCCGGCCGCGGGCACACCGTGGCTAAACCAATATCCAAAATAGGCAACAACGCTCATGCACACGCCAACCGCCACCAAGGGCAAACTGTTAGCAGTGTGAGAAGACGCGTAGGTGTGCATATTTTTCCTAATCATTGGCAAGCCTGTAGGCTCTGCGAAATGCAATTCTATAAAATTTTCGTTTTAAAATACCAATCGCTTTAAAAATCAGCCTTTTTAAAACGCTATGGCTTTATCCTGCCCTTACGCTTGGCAAATGGCAACTGTTTATCGCAAAACTGTTTATCGCAAAACAATGCATTTGGCAAACGCGGGCAGGTTTTTCGTCTTGCATCAATCAAGGGCGCGGCGCGTAGGCAAATACGTCTGAGAAGACACGCTCGCGGGTTACCCCTTTGGCTTCCAGAATATCCAGGCAGGCGTACACCATGCCGGGCGAGCCCGAGAGGTAAATATCGTAATCGCTAAACGTAAGCGCAGTCTTTTCCAGGACCAGGTCGATCCGACCCTGGTGATGATGAATTCGCTCACCGCTTGCCAGTGGCTCGGTCAGAGGGAATTCAGTCACGGCCTGAAAGGTGATCTGGGGGTAACGCCGGGCCCACTCAGACGCCAGATTTTCAGCATACAGATCACGGTGTTCGCGGGCGGCCCACCACAGGGAAATCGGCCGCTCGGGCTGATCACGCAGCGTAGCTTCAACGATGGCTTTCATCTGCGCAAAACCGGTGCCTGCGGCAATCAGCATTAGCGGACGCTGACTTTTCGGGTCAACAACACACTCACCGCCCGGCAAGCGCAGGGTCAGTTGGTTGGCTACTTGCAGCAGATTGCGCAACCGCGCCGAGTTATCGCGCTCGGGCCAGTGCTGAATATGCAGCTCGATCACGCCATCGCCCTGCTCGGCACTGGCAATCGAGAACGGCACCCAAGTCGTGTCATCCAACCGGAGTTCTAAATACTGACCGGGGGCATGCTGCATTGCTTCTGCGCGGCCTTCCAGCGTTACGCCAAATACGTCAGGATTTAAATCCTCAACGGCCGTTACCTGGCAGGTTAACGTCCTTGCGCTCATGAAAACCTCTTTGTAAAAAATCAATCAGCGATGCGCCACTAAACTTAACCGCCGTGCCGCGGAGCAGGCAGGGGAATACCAATCCCTAGCTCTTCCCATCGCTCGTCAACGCGGTTTTTAACCGTCTCATCCATCACGATGGGGGTGCCCCACTCACGGTCCGTTTCACCCGGCCATTTATTGGTCGCGTCCAGGCCCATCTTGGAGCCCAGGCCTGACACGGGCGAGGCGAAATCCAAGTAATCAATGGGTGTGTTTTCCACCATCACGGTATCGCGTGCCGGATCCATGCGTGTCGTGATCGCCCAGATCACGTCTTCCCAGTTGCGCGCATCGACATCGTCATCCAGCACAATCACAAACTTGGTGTACATGAACTGACGCAAAAAGCTCCATACGCCCATCATTACGCGCTTGGCGTGGCCGGGATACTGCTTTTTCATGGTGACGACCGCCATCCGATACGAGCACCCTTCCGGAGGCAGGTAGAAGTCAACGATTTCAGGAAACTGCTTGCAGAGTATTGGCACAAACACTTCGTTGAGTGCTAACCCCAAAACGGCTGGCTCATCCGGCGGGCGCCCGGTATAGGTCGAGTGATAAATGGCATCACGACGCATGGTCATGCGAGTGACCGTAAAGACCGGGAAGTGATCCACCTCGTTGTAATAACCGGTGTGATCACCGTATGGGCCTTCCGGCGCCATATCATCGGGATAGATAACCCCTTCCAAAATGATCTCGCTTGAAGCGGGTACCTCAAGGTCTGAATGACCACATTTAACGAGTTCGGTACGTGAGCCGCGCAGAAGCCCGGCAAACGCATATTCGGAGAGGGAATCAGGAACGGGGGTCACGGCCGCCAGGATCGTGGCAGGGTCAGCACCCAGCGCCACGGCAACCGGGAAAGGCTCGCCAGGATGCGCTTGCTGAAACTCCTGGAAATCCAGCGCCCCTCCACGGTGGGAGAGCCAGCGCATGATCAAGCGGTTTTTGCCGATCTTTTGCTGCCGGTAAATCCCCAGATTCTGACGCTTTTTATGCGGGCCTCGGGTAATGACCAGCGGCCATGTTACCAAAGGCGCCGCATCGCCCGGCCAGCAGTGCTGGATAGGCAGGCGATCAAGATCAACCTCGTCACCTTCAAAAACGACTTCCTGCACCGGGGCCCGCTTAACGGTTTTAGGCCCCATGCTAAGCACCTGCTTGAAAATGGGCAGCTTATCCCAGGCGTCTTTCAACCCCTTGGGCGGGTCAGGCTCTTTTAAAAAGGCCAGCAGCTTACCCACTTCACGCAGCGCTTCGACCGACTCCTGCCCCATCCCCAGCGCCACACGTTTGGGTGTACCGAAAAGATTGCCCAAAAGCGGCATGTCGTGACCCTTCACGTTCTCGAACAGAAGCGCCGGGCCACCGGCACGCAGCGTGCGGTCGCAAATTTCGGTGATTTCCAGGTAAGGATCGACTTCGGCTTGGATACGCTTGAGTTCACCGCGCGCTTCCAGCGCCGCGATGAAGTCGCGCAAGTCGTTATACTTCAAGACACACTCCCCGATAGGCTTACGCCGCCATGTAAGTATTAATCAACTCAGATAGGTGCTTATCAGCCCTAGCAGGTATCGATCAATCCTAGCGGCGCTTCATCGCTTCAAAGAACTCAAGATTCGTCTTGGTATCCTTCAGACGATCAATCAGGAATTCCGTGGCAGCAGTATCTTCCATCGGGTTGAGCAGCTTGCGTAAAATCCACATGCGCTGCATCTCTTCCTCAGACGCCAGCAGATCTTCACGCCGCGTACCGCTGCGACGAATATTGATTGCTGGGAAAACACGCCTTTCCGCCAGTTTGCGGTCAAGGTGCGCTTCCATATTACCGGTACCCTTGAACTCTTCGAAGATAACTTCATCCATCTTCGAACCGGTATCTACCAGGGCCGTGGCAATAATGGTCAGGCTGCCGCCTTCTTCGATATTACGCGCCGCACCGAAGAAGCGTTTGGGCTTCTCAAGGGCATGAGCGTCGACACCACCGGTCAGCACTTTACCCGAGCTCGGCACGACGGTGTTGTAGGCACGCGCCAAGCGGGTAATCGAGTCAAGCAGGATGACCACGTCTTTTTTGTGCTCAACCAAACGCTTGGCTTTTTCGATGACCATTTCAGCGACCTGAACGTGGCGCGCCGGCGGCTCATCGAAGGTGGAAGCCACCACTTCACCGCGCACGGTGCGCGACATTTCGGTAACTTCCTCCGGGCGCTCATCGATCAGCAGTACGATCAGATGGCACTCAGGGTTGTTGCGCGTAATCGAGGTGGCGATATTCTGCAGCATTAGTGTCTTACCCGCTTTGGGCGGAGACACCAGCAAGCCACGCTGACCTTTACCAATCGGTGCGGTCAGATCGATGATGCGGGCCGTAAGATCTTCGGTGGAACCGTTACCGATTTCCATCCGCATACGGTCATTCGGGAATAGCGGCGTCAGGTTCTCGAAGAGAATCTTATGTTTGGCATTTTCCGGACGGTCAAAGTTGATCTGGCTAACTTTGAGCAGGGCAAAATAGCGCTCGCCTTCTTTGGGCGGACGAATTTTGCCGGAAATGGAGTCGCCTTTGCGCAGATTGAAACGGCGGATCTGCGAGGGCGATACGTAGATATCGTCCGGTCCGGCAAGATACGAGCTGTCGGCGCTGCGCAGGAAGCCAAAGCCATCCTGAAGAATTTCCAGCACACCGTCGCCATAGATATCCTCACCGCTTTTAGCGTGTCGTTTGAGGATGGCGAAAATGATGTCCTGCTTGCGCGAACGGGCCAGATTATCGATACCCATTTCGCGGGCGATATCGAGCAGCTCGGGAACGGTTTTTTGCTTGAGTTCAGTGAGATTCATCGGTGTGTTAGAAAATTGCTCATGGAAGCTAGGCGCAAGCGCCAAAATAAGACAGGAGGCGTAGCACGTAATGATATGGCTAGGCACCGTGTGATGCGTTCAGATCCCGATAGGGCACATACTCGAAGATACGTCATTAGGCATGTACTAACTCATGGCAAGTGCGCAATGAGTTCTTGCTCAGTTCGAGAGTGCTAGCAGTTGTTTGCTGTGATTAGCATAAGGAAAGAACCAATCAACGGGTTATCTGACGACTTGGAAATCTGGCTGATGCTATCTGGATAAGTACTATAATGGACAAGTACTATTCTGGATAAGCACTATTTAGTCAACACTAAAAATTTCATCAACATCTGCATCGAAAAATACTACAAGCAGCAGCGTTGGGTAAGCACAGCGTTAAATAAATACGACTTCATCAATACGGGTAACGCCGATAACCATCAAGACGACACTAACGTTAATGCCATTTTCATGTAAACGTCGACGTTCAAGGCAACAGTGCTGCTTAGGCTTAAGTGCTGCTTAGGCTCAGAGAACAGGATTAATCTTAACCGCTGCGAATTTTAACCGCTACTGTCAATAATTAATACTGCCAGCACACTGTCATTTACCAGGTCGAATCAAGCCAGTCGTTCGATGGTAGTCAAGCCCTGTGATAAACGCAAGTCTTTGCCAATTGACAATAGCCAGAGCGCACCGCAACCTTGGCATAGCCAATACCAAGGATAGCTCATGCCCAAGGACATTTCAGCCTCAGTCACAGCTCCATCTAGCGAGTTAGAAAGCACGGCTCCGCAGCGTTTAGCCGCGATCGACCTCGGCTCTAACAGCTTCCACTTGCTGGTGGCCAACTATCAAAATGAGCGCCTTCAAGTCGTTGCCCGCTTGGGCGAAAAGGTCCAGCTAGCCGCTGGTTTGGATGAAGACGGCAAGCTTAACGAAGCTGCCATGCAGCGCGCGTTAGACTGCCTGGGTCGTTTTGCACCCTTTTTAAGTGATATCGAGAGCGCCAACCTGCGCATTGTGGGTACCAACGCCCTACGCGATGCGCATAATAGCCAGGCCTTTATTGAGCGCGCCGAAGCGCAGCTGGGCCATTCCATCGAGATTATCGCAGGACGTGAAGAAGCCCGGCTTATCTATCTAGGGGCTGCCCATGCGCTGGCAGAAAACGGGCGTCGCCTGATTGTTGATATTGGCGGCGGCTCGACAGAATTTATTATTGGCGAGGAGTTTGAGCCCAAGGCGCTTGAAAGCCTGCGCATGGGCTGCATCACGTTTACCAGCCGTTTCTTCCCTGATGGTGAACTCAGCGAAAAACGCATGCGCCGCGCCGAGCTTGCCGCGCTATCAGAGCTTGCCCATATTCAGCGCCCCTACCAGCGTTTGGGCTGGGAGGACCCGGTGGGCTCCAGCGGCACTATTAAAGCAGCAGCCAGCGTTCTACTCGCCTACGGCGACACGCCCAGCGAGGGCGTGATTACCCGTAGCGGCCTCAAGAAGCTGCGTGAGCGCCTCATTAAGTGCAAACACCTGGATAAGGTGGAGCTGGATGGGCTTAAGCCTGACCGCGCCCGTGTCTTCCCGGCAGGAATCGCGATTTTAAGTGCCATCTTCGAAGCCTTTGACCTACCTCAAATGCGCTTTGCCGATGGCGCCCTGCGCGAGGGCGTGCTCTATGATATGGCCGGGCGCAACAGCGCTGAGGATACCCGTTCCAGAAGCCTGGAGACCCTTCAGCGAATCTATGATGTGGATTCCCGCCAGGCCGATAACGTGGCTGACACCGCGCTGCGCCTGTTTAAGCAGGTACAAGGCATTTGGTCGCTCACCCACGAGCACCGCTACTACCTTGAGTGGGCAAGCTATGTACACGAAATTGGCCTGGCGATTTCCCACAGCCAATTTCATCGCCACGGCGCCTACCTGCTGGAACATTCCGACCTGGCGGGTTTCTCGCGCCCTGAGCAGCATCAGCTGGCGTTTCTGGTACGTGCCCACCGGCGCAAGTTCCCGCTCAAAGAGTGGCAAGCACTTCCCAAGGCGCAACAGGCCCATAGCGCCAAGCTCGCCCAGCTGCTGCGTCTGGCGGTACTGCTCAATCATTCCCGCCCGGAAAGCGCCCCGCCACTACCATCCATCAGCGCTGATGAACAAAGCCTGACGCTGACCTTACCCGTCAGCGAAGAGCCCACGCTGTTCAGCACCGACATTGAGCAGGAGCAGGCTTACCTGCAGGCCGCGGGGCTTACGTTAAACGTGATTCAGGAGAGCTAGGCGAGCAGTCTGGCTACCCTTGCTGATTCACTTCACACCTTTAAAAGCGACCCCTGCCGCCTGCCAGAGTACGCTGGCAGGCGGTCTGATGACACCTAAGCAGGCATCTTCCGCCATCACCATAATAAGCCGCTCGCGCTCCCAAGGCGGTATCTGCGCCTCCTGAAGCAGCCGTTTAACATCGCGTCGGCCCCGCCCGGCAAGTGCAATGACCTCCCCGCCCTGGCGCCAGCGCAACGTTAATGGCGAAGCGGTCTGTATTAATGGCGAAGCGGCCTGTAAAGAGAGCTCTAGCATGCCTAAGGGCGTAACAAGCCCTGTCTTGCCTTCCCACGCGCTTTGCCAAGCGGGTAGCGGCTCAAGTGGCGCCATAAGATAAAGCCGCCTTTTCCACACTCTAGCCTCTGCTCCTGGCCACGCAACATGCACGCTGGCATCAGTGGCAGCGGTTAGCTGGTCAAGCAAGCTATCCAGGCGGCGCTGAGGCGGGGTAGGCAATAACTGCTGCTGGCACCAAGTACGCACGAGCAGCCGCTGGCGAGGCCGCGAGCGCGTGGCCAACGCAGCAGCATCGATGCATTGCGCACCTGCGCGCAATGTATCCAGCTCCGCCAGGGCATATTCACGAAGAAGCGTATCGGCTTCCCCGGCATGCGCGGCACTACTGGAAAGCGTGCGGGCGGCTTCGGGCCAGCGCGCCTTGAGGGCCGGCATGACCTCATGGCGTAACCGGTTACGGTCGAACGCGACATCGCTATTGGTAGGGTCTTCACGCCACGCAAGGCCAAGCTGGCGGGCGCGGGTTTCTAAACAGCACCGGGTAACCGATAGCCAGGGCCGAACAAAGATAAGGCCATGTGCCTGGCGACAATAAGGCATTCCTGCCAGCCCGCGTATACCGCTACCCCGCAGGGCGGCAAGCATCAGCGTTTCCGCTTGATCGTCCTGATGCTGGGCAAGCCAAACACTATCCCCGGAGGGAATATGCGTTTGAAAGGCGCGGTAGCGGGCATTACGCGCGGCGGCTTCGATTCCCCCAACGCTTGGGTCAACCGTGACCCCTACTACCGTCAGAGGTACGTTCAGGTGCTGACACAGCGCCTGGCAGTGCTGTTCAAAGTCGGCAGCGCCAGCCTGTAAGCCATGATTGATATGAATAGCGTTTAGCGGTCGATTGGCCGAACGGCAAACCGAGGCAGCCAGGGTCAGTAATAAAGACGAATCCAGCCCCCCGGAAAGTGCCACCCAAATAGAGCGCCCCGGTGGGGTTTCCACCAGGGCGTCGTTTAATAGGCGTTCAAGCCGTTCAGGCAGCTGGGGCACCATAGCTCATCAGGCGTTGGTAACGACGCTCTAGCAGGTCGTCGGTATCAAGCGCCTGCAGGCGTTCAAGACTTGCGGTAATGGTTTCTCTAACGCGCTCGGCAGTTGAAATCGGATGACGATGCGCGCCGCCCAGCGGTTCCTTGATCAACCCATCTACAAAGCCAAGCTCTTTAAGGCGCTCGGCAGTAATGCCCATTGCCTGGGCCGCATCAGAGGCTTTTTCAGCGCTTTTCCAGAGAATAGATGCACAGCCTTCCGGTGAAATAACCGAGTAGGTGGAGTATTGCAGCATATTCAGCTCATCACACACACCGATAGCCAATGCTCCACCCGAGCCGCCTTCACCGACAACGGTAGAGATAATCGGCGTTTTCAGGCGCGACATGACCGCAAGGTTATAGGCAATCGCTTCACTTTGGCCGCGCTCTTCCGCATCAATACCTGGATAAGCACCCGGGGTATCGATAAAGGTTAGGATCGGCATTTTAAAGCGTTCGGCCATCTCCATCAGACGACATGCTTTGCGGTAACCTTCCGGGCGCGGCATACCGAAGTTACGGCGCACCTTCTCTTTGACATCGCGCCCTTTTTGATGGCCGATTACCATCACTGGCTTATCGTTCAAGCGTGCAACGC
Source organism: Halomonas sp. AOP43-A1-21 (assembly GCF_052376775.1). Taxonomy (NCBI): domain Bacteria; kingdom Pseudomonadati; phylum Pseudomonadota; class Gammaproteobacteria; order Oceanospirillales; family Halomonadaceae; genus Halomonas; species Halomonas sp. AOP43-A1-21. Next base: position 64,499 of record NZ_JBQSWC010000005.1, read on the forward strand.
CACCGACCAGCGCAGCGTCATCAGCGAAATTACGGTCGCCATGCAGTTCGTCAAAGTCGCTGAACATATGCTCAAGATAGTCCAGCGTATAAGGCCGCTGAGGGTGGCGCGATAGCTGAGAGACCTGCCAGGGAGTCAAATCCTTGAAGATCGATTCTGTCAGCTTACGACTTTTCTCCTCCAGTCGGGATATCTCATCGGAGAGATTAACGCTATCGGAGCTAACTAAACGCAGCTCCTCAATTTTTGCCTGAAGTTCAGCAATGGGCTGTTCAAAATCGAGATAATTAGGATTCATCGGCTCTGCCTGTAAACTGCCTAAAAAAATAAGCCTTATCGAAACGAGCATTTAATGGAGAGCATTATCGCATCCTGACCCTGCCACGCAAGGTAATGCCCGTTCAATTAAAGTGCCCAACCGTCCTACGATCAGGTTTAACGATAGCGCAACTGGACGCCCGCCTGCCCTTCCACATCGCGAAGCGCGAGCAGCAGATCATCACTAGGGGCGACCTTCCACTCCTCCGCAAGCTCTAACCAGCCAACCGCCTCTTCATGTCGATACTGCACACGCACCGGCAAACCTTCATTAGTGCGGTAGGGTGTCAGACTATCGCGCAGGGTTTCAACCAAACGACCGTTGATACGCCCGGCATCCAGCGCAAGCTCGACCGCCTGGCCATAACGTATACGCGCCGTCACCATGGGCGTTACGTCTTTACCGCGCAGACGTAAGCCGCCTGAAAAGTCGTCGCTTGAGACTTCACCTTCAACGATCAATACCTGATCAGCCTCTATCTGACCACGCAGCTGTTCAAACATTTCACCAAACAGCGAGGCCTCAATACGTCCGGTGCGGTCATCCAGGGTGATAAACGCCATGGTATCGCCGCGTTTGGACTTCATGGTACGCATGGCGACCACTAGCCCTGCCACCCGTTGAGGTTCGCGGGAGGGTTTTAAATCGCTGATCCGGGTCGACACGAAACGTTTTAATTCACGTTCATATTCGTCAATGGGATGCCCGGTAAGATAAAGCCCCAGGGTATCTTTTTCACCCGAAAGCCGCTCCCGGTCGGTCCACTCACGCGCACCGAGGTATTCAGTGTAGACATTGATCTCTTCATCCTCGGCTTCAGCGAAGGCTTCGCCGAACATGTCCAACATCCCTAAGCTCTGGTTGGCATGATTCTGGGCAGCCGCTTTCAGGGCGTCTTCCATCGAGGCTGCCAGTACTGCGCGGTTAGGGCCGAGATTATCAAGCGCGCCTGAGCGAATCAGCGCTTCAAGCGTGCGCTTGTTCATCCGCTTGGGGTCAAGCCTGCGGCAGAAATCGAACAGGTCGGTAAACGGCCCACCCGTCTGGCGCGCTTCAACAATCGCCCCGATGGGACCCTCGCCCACCCCGCGAATCGCCCCCAAGCCGTACACCACGCGCCCTTCGGTATCCACGGTAAATTTGTAACCGCCCACGTTAACGTCTGGCGGCGTAACGGTCAGTTTGAGGTTGCGACACTCCTCGATTAACGGCACCACCTTATCCAGGTTGTCCATCTCGGTGGACATAACCGCCGCCATAAACGGCCCCGGATAATGGGCTTTCAGCCACGCGGTCTGGTAAGACACCAGCGCGTAGGCGGCAGAGTGGGACTTGTTAAACCCGTAACCGGCGAATTTTTCCACCAGATCGAAGATGTTACCCGCCAGGTTCTTATCAATGCCGTTGGCCGCACAACCTTCCATAAAGCCGTCACGCTGCTTGGCCATCTCCTCGGGCTTTTTCTTACCCATCGCCCGGCGCAGCATATCGGCCTGGCCCAGCGAGTAGCCGGCCATTACCTGAGCGATCTGCATGACCTGCTCTTGGTAAAGGATGATGCCGTAGGTAGGCGACAGCACCGGCTTTAACAGCTCGTGCTGATAATCCGGGTGTGGATAAGACACTTCGGCACGGCCATGCTTACGGTTGATAAAGTCATCGACCATGCCCGACTGCAGCGGGCCAGGGCGGAACAACGCCACCAGGGCGATCATGTCGTCCAGCGAATCAGGCAGAAGACGCTTGATCAGCTCCTTCATGCCGCGGGATTCGAGCTGGAAAACGGCGGTGGTTTCAGCACGCTTGAGCATCTCAAACGTTTTGCCGTCATCCAGCGGAATCGCATCAATGTTCAGCGGTTCCTGGCCGTTCACGCCGCGAACCTTATCGACCATCTCAAGCGCCCAGTCGATAATGGTCAGCGTACGCAGGCCCAGGAAATCGAACTTGACCAGCCCGGCGTCTTCGATATCGTTTTTATCGAACTGAACCACCAGCCCGTTGCCGTTTTCATCGCACAATAACGGTGAGAAATCAGTCAGCTTGGTAGGCGCGATAACCACGCCGCCCGCGTGCTTGCCGGTGCCGCGCGTTGTGCCCTCAAGCTTGAGGGCCATTTCCCAGATTTCTTCAGCTTCTTCGTCGTTAGCAATGAACTCTTTAAGCGCAGGCTCCTGCTCGATCGCCTTGCCAAGCGTCATGCCCACTTCAAACGGGATCAGCTTGGAGAGTTTGTCGCCCAGCGAATAGGGCCGCCCCTGGGCACGCGCCACGTCGCGCACCACGGCTTTGGCCGCCATGGTGCCGAAGGTAACGATCTGCGATACCGCATCGCGTCCGTAGCGCTCGGCCACGTATTCGATCACCTTGTCGCGTTTTTCCATGCAGAAATCGACGTCAAAGTCGGGCATGGAGACACGCTCGGGATTCAAAAAGCGCTCAAACAGCAGATCGTAGCCGATCGGGTCAAGGTCGGTGATTTTTTGCGCGTAGGCGACCAAGGAGCCCGCACCGGAACCCCGTCCGGGCCCTACCGGCACGTTGTTGTCCTTGGCCCACTGGATAAAGTCCATTACGATCAGAAAGTAGCCGGGGAAGCCCATCTGAATAATAACGTTGAGCTCGAACTCCAGCCGGTCGCGGTAACGCTGATCAATTTCCTTGTATTCGTCGCTGTCGCGCGGGTAGCGCTCAACCGGAAACAGGAAGTCCAGGCGATCCGTCAGGCCGTCGTGGGAAACCTTGCGGAAAAACTCATCCTGGGTCATGCCTTCCGGAATTTCAAACTCGGGCAAAAATATTTCGCCCAGACGCACATCCACGCTGCAGCGCTCGGCAATCATCACGCTGTTTTCAAGCGCTTCCGGGATATCCGAGAACAGCGCCGCCATCTCATCAGGGCTTTTCAGATACTGCTCTTCGGTGTAGCGGCGTTCGCGGCGCGGGTCATCCAGCGCCTTGCCTTCACCGATCGCCACGCGTGTTTCATGTGCCCAGAAGTCATCCCGCTCAAGAAAGCGCACATCGTTGGTGGCCACCACCGGCGTGCCGGTGTCGATGGCAAGCTTGACGCTGGCATGCACACACGCCTCTTCAAGCGGACGCCCGGTACGGATCAGCTCCAAATAGAAACGATCCGGAAAGGCAGTCTGCCACTCTTCAAGCAACTGGCGCGCTTCACGTTCATGATCGGAGAGCAGATGACGACCAATTTCGCCCTCCCGCGCGCCGGAAAGTGCAATCAGACCGTCACTTTGTTCAAGCACCCAGCGCTTGTCCAGAATGGCTTTACCCTGGCGCTGGCCGTGGGTCCAGCCCTTGGAGATCAGCTCGGTCAGGTTACGATAGCCGACGTCATTCATCGCCAGCAGCGTTATACGGTAAGGGTGAGATTCATCGTGAGGATTAAAAAGCCACAGGTCGCTGCCGATGATCGGTTTGAGCCCCGCGCCCTGGGCAGCTTTGTAAAATTTGACCAGGCCAAATAAATTGGTTTCGTCAGTGAGCGCAAGCGCGGGCATGGCGCGCTCGGCAGTGGTACTGACCAATGACTTAAGCTTTACCAAGCCGTCGACCAGGGAGTATTCACTGTGCAAACGTAGATGAACAAACGGTACCGTCATGACACTCTCGGTAAAATCTCGGTAAAAAGAAATGAACGCAGATTAGCTTATATCAGCGCCAGCTGACGCTGGACGGGAGCAAAGCTTCGGCGATGTTCCTCAAGCGGCCCATGGGCCGTTAGCGCCTCAAGGTGCTGTTTGGTTGGGTAGCCCTTATGGCGCGCAAAACCATACTCAGGATAGCGCATATCCAACGCTACCATCTGAGCATCGCGCGCGACCTTGGCAAGAATCGACGCCGCGGCAATCGCTGGATGGCGCGCATCGCCTTTGACCACCGCCTGCCCCGGCAAAATATGTCCCGGCAACCGGTTACCGTCTACCAGCAAATATTCGGCAGCAGGGGCTAAACCGTCGATCGCACGACGCATCGCCAAATGTGTGGCGTGGTAGATATTGAGCTGGTCGACTTCAGCAGCACTTGCCTCAGCGACCACAAATGCCAACGCCTGCTCGCGAATCAGCAGGTCTAGCGCTTCACGCTTGCGGGCCGTAAGCTTTTTAGAGTCGGTCAACCCGTTAATCGGGCGCATAGGATCAAGAATCACCGCCGCCGCCACAACGCTACCGATCAATGGCCCACGCCCGACTTCATCTACTCCGGCTAAGCGCTCGCCCACATAGGCGATTTCAAGCGGCGGAAAGTTGTCTGGTTTAGCTGGCATGGTCACTCTCTAGAGGCTGGCCGAACGCAATGGCAGTTATCGCCTCAGCGGCGCGGCGGCTGGCATCGCGCTGCAGGTTGGCGTGCATCGTGGCAAAGCGGGCCTCTAACGCCAGGCGTGCTTCATTATCGCTAAGCAATTCATGGAGCTGGTCCGCAATGGCCTCAGGCGTCGCCGCTTCCTGGATAAGCTCGGGCACAACGCTTTGCTGGGCGATCAGATTGGGCAGCGATACCCACCGGGTTTTCACCATACGCTTGGCAAGCCAATGCGTAGCGGGCGCCATCTTGTACGCGACCAGCATTGCCCGGTGGCACAGCATGGCTTCAAGCGCAGCGGTCCCGGACGCCAAAAGTACGGCATCACTGGCAACCATCGCCTCCCGCGCCTGACCATTTAATAGCTCAACACGCTCGGTAAGCGTTGGATAGTGAGACAAAAGTACTTTAATTTCGTCATGACGCAGCGCTGAGGCGGCCGGAATCAAAACCTTTAGCGTGGCATGACGCTGGCACAGCAGCTCCGCGGCGGCTAAAAAAGTATGGCCCAGGAAGCGTATTTCGTTGCCGCGCGAGCCTGGCAATAACGCGAGTACCGGCGCGTTTTCATCAAGGCCGAGCACCTGGCGCGTTGCGACGCGATCGTTTTCAAGCGGTAGCTCATCGGCAAGCGGATGGCCTACAAACACAACAGGGACGTTGTGGTGACGATAAAAATCCGCCTCAAAGGGTAGCAGCGTGAGCATGCCATCGACGGATTTAGCGATGCCTTTCACCCGCCCCTGACGCCACGCCCACACCGAGGGGCTGACATAGTGGGCCGTTTTGATCCCTGCGCTACGCAGCTGTTTTTCAAGCCCTAGGGTAAAATCAGGTGCATCAATGCCCACCATGATATCCGGCTGCCAGGCGAGCGCTTCGCGGCGTAACGTGCGGCGCACGCCCACCAGCTCAGGCAGATGCTTGATGACTTCGACAATTCCCATGACCGAAAGCGTTTCCAGCGGAAAGCGGCTTTGCATGCCTTCAGCGATCATGCGTGGGCCACCGATGCCTCGAAACTCAACCTCGGGATGGTGCGCCTTTAGCGCGCGCATCAGGCCAGCACCGAGGATATCTCCCGACAGCTCGCCCGCCACTAGATAAATGCGCTGCAATGTCATAACCGAATGGACATAATTATCGGGTAATACCGCGAGTTGAACGTTCGATAGAGGCGGCAAAATGAGCCACTTCTTCGATATCAAATCGCGTGCGCATCTCGTCAAGCGCCTGCTCAACGGTCAGGCCCTGGCGATACACCATTTTATAGGCGGCGCTTAAGGCATTAACCGCTTCACGGCTAAACCCACGTCGCTTCAAGCCCACCAGATTAAGGCCACGGGCTTCGGCCGGGTTACCGTTAATCATTATGTAGGCTGGGGTATCTTTGGTGATAATCGACCCGCCGCCAGCCATGGCATGATCGCCAAAGTGGCAAAACTGGTGTACGGCAGAAAGACCGCCCAAAATAGCGAAATCACCCAGCGTTACGTGGCCCGCCAAGGTTACCTGGTTGGCAAGAATACAGTCATTGCCGATCACACAATCATGGCCTACGTGGACATAGGCCATAAACAGATTACGCGAGCCGATCGTGGTTTCACTACGATCCTGTACCGTACCGCGGTGCAGCGTGACGCCTTCGCGCACCACATTATCGTCGCCCATTACCAGGCGGGTAGGTTCGCCTGCATATTTCTTATCCTGGCAATCCTCGCCTACCGAGGCGAACTGAAAAATGCGCGTACGCTTACCTAGCACCGTGGGGCCTTTAACCACCACGTGTGGGCCAATTATGGAGCCTTCGCCAATTGTGACGTCGGGCCCAATAACACTAAAGGGACCAACCTCGACGTCATCGGCAAGCCGCGCCGTCGGGTCAACCAAAGCAGTAGGATGTATCAAGCAACCTTCCTCTCGGCACAAATGATTTCTGCCTCGCAAGCAAGCTCCCCACCTACCGTTGCCCGGCAGGCAAACTTCCAAATCCCACGCTTGCCGCGGATAACGTTCGCTTGCAGCACCAGTTGGTCACCGGGCATTACAGGCCGTTTGAAACGCACGTTGTCGCTTCCTACAAGATAGTAAACATACCCATCGGCAGGAAGCTTGTTGACCGTTTTAAAACCTAAAATACCGCACACTTGAGCTAATGCTTCAACGACCAACACCCCAGGCATAATGGGGTGATGGGGAAAATGGCCATTAAAAAAAGGCTCGTTGATACTAACATTTTTAAACGCAACGATGGATTCGCCCACGGTTAATTCCGTTACTCGATCCACCAGCAAAAACGGGTAGCGGTGGGGCAAGTATTCGCGAATTTCATTAATATCCATAACCATCGAAACGACCTCTAAAAAGACAAAAGGCCTGACTAGTATCAGGCATGCACCAGCATATAGCTGGTTAAAAGGCAGTGAATTATAACCTGAGGCGCTAAAGCCTCAAGTTACGTGCCGAGCAATTAACAGGACCTTCATTAATAAGACCTTGATCAATGAGACCTTCACGTATCACGCGTATTTTTTTCCAGCCGTGACAAGCGCTTGGCAATATCATCCAGCTGTTTAAAGCGCACTGCATTTTTACGCCACTGCGAGTTAGCCATCGCCCCGGTGCCAGAAGAGTAGACGCCCGGTTTATGAATCGAGTTGGTAACCAGGCTCATGCCGGTTACCTGCACGCCGTCACAAATCGTTAGATGGCCAGATAACCCGACACCCCCACCCAGCATACAGTGCTTACCCACCTGGGTGGATCCGGCAATACCCACACAGCCAGCAAGCGCACTATGCGCGCCGATAATCACGTTATGGGCGATCTGGACCTGGCTATCGATTTTGACGTCATCGCCAATCAGGGTGTCGCCCAGCGCGCCACGGTCGATACTCGAGCAACTGCCGACCTCGACATCATCACCCAGCACGACGCCGCCCAGCTGGGCAATTTTGTGCCACCCTGCACCGTCGTGAGCAAACCCAAAACCATCTCCACCAATCACACAGCCGCTCTGTAAAATCACCCGTTTGCCGATAATCACACCATGGCACACGGTGACATTGGCATGCAGGCGGGTTTTGTTGCCCACAATGCTATCCGCACCTATCACGCTACCGGCCCCGACGACCACATGATCGCCAAGCGTAACGCCCTCTTCCACTACAGCATGGGCTTGAATCGAGACGCCTTCGCCCATTGTCACGTTTTCGGCCACAACAGCCGTTGGATGAATACCGGGCTTATCACGTGCGGGTAGGGGATCAAATAGCTGGGAGAGTTTGGCATAGCCCAGATAGGGGTTTTCCATCTCAAGCTTTGGCACCGGGCAGTTCTTGCCGTGCTCGGGGTGGAGCAGAACGGCAGCCGCTTGAGTGGTGGCTAAATCCTTGAGATAAGCCCGATTTGCCAAAAAAGCCACCTGATCAGGCTGGGCCTCTTTTAGGGTTGCCAACCCACGAATGGGCTTATCGGCGTCCCCGGCAAAGGCGACTCCTAAATGGCGAGCGATGTCCGCAAGAGTGTGGTGGTGCAGTGCGTGCGTCATGGGAGCCCAACAAAACAGTGGTGCAGCATGGCCACACCGGCAGTCATTAAAAATTAATTATAGCGAATCAAATATCTGGGTAACTTCGTCCGTCACGTTGGGCAAATCTACCGACGAGTGCAGCACGCCCTGTGGCTCAACTAGCACATCGATACTGTGGCGACTCAACACCTGCTCAACCGCCTGCTCAAGCTTGGACTCAGCGCCTTCCAGGAACTGCTGCTCGGAGTTCTGCTGTGCTTGCATCACTTCACGACGTAGCTGCTCAAAGCGAGACCCCTTTTGCTGAAGCTCAGCAATCAGTGAATCACGCTGCGATTGTGCCATGGTTTCGCCTTCACGCTGCAGGCGTTCCTGCAACTGCTGAAGCTCATTACCCAAGCTCTGGGCTTCACTCTGCTGGCTGCCAATCTGTCCTTCTAGCCGACTCAGCGAGGCTTGAGCAGACTGAGTATTCATCAGCGCTGCCCGCCAATCGAGCACAGCCACCTCTGCGGCTACGGCATGGGCGGACGGTAAAGCTATCGCCCCGAACAGACACACAGCCGCTGTCAGTTTACGCATCGAGTTAACTCCTTGTTATCAGGCAGGAGCGCACCCCACAGGTGCGCTCTGTAGCAAAGTTAGAACGTTTGTCCCAGTGAGAACTGGAAGAACTGCGTGTCGTCGCCACTTTCATCATTAAGCGGCTCAGCGATGCTAAAGGTCAGCGGACCAACAGGCGTTAGCCAAGCAAGGCCAACACCCACACTATAGCGTAAGTCGCCTAAATCAACGCCAGAACTACATTGCTGACGCCCTTGATCGGCCTCCAGCACATCGTAGCAGGAGCTCAAGAACGTGTTACCGGCATCAAAGAATATAGATGGCTGAACGGAGCGCTGGTTCTCAACAAACGGCATGGGGAAGATAACTTCAGCACTACCTTCCACCAGCACGTTACCGCCCATAGTACGGTCACGACCGCCCTCAACGGCAGGTGTTGTGCGCTGCCCAAGCGTATTGGACGTAAAGCCACGCACTGAACCTAAACCGCCCGAATAGAAGTTTTCATAGAAGGGGTAGGGATCGTTAGAGCCCAGCGTATCGGCATAGCCCAGGTTACCGCTAAATTTAAGCGCCCAGGTTTCGTCGTTATTAATCGGGAACAGCTGCTGGGCGCGGGCGCGAAGCTTATAGTACTCGGCATCACTGCCCGGTGCGCTGGTTTCAAGCGACAGGCGCTGGTAGTTACCGGCTGTCGGCATGACGCCTCGGTTAAGGTTGTTACGCGTCCAGCTCGCCGTGAGCTTTAAGCTCTGAGCGTCTTTACCTTCGTCATCAACGTAGCGGCGAATTTCTGACGCTGTATCGTTATACGTCTTGATCGAGAGATCTTCCAGGCTCGCGCCGAAGTTCAATCGGGAAAGCTCGCTTATGGGGTAACCAAAGTTGATACCCGCCCCGTAAGCATCGGTTGAATAGGTAGAAATATCCGAGTCGGCGTAATCGGTTTCGCGGTAGAACACATTATAGCCGCGCGAAACACCATCCAGCGTCCAGTACGGATCGGTAAAGGCAAAGTTGACGCTGGTAAACGTATCACTGCGCTGCGCACCGACGTTGACGCGGTTACCGGTACCCAGGAAGTTATTCTGGGCAAGCCCTACACCGTAGATGACACCGGCGCTCTGTGAGAAACCCACGCTTGCCGAGACCGAGCCCGAGGGCTGCTCTTCAACGTTATAGGTAACATCCAGCTTATCGGGCTCACCCGGTACCGGCTGGGTATTCACCTCGACCTGGCTAAAGAAGCCAAGCCGCTCAAGGCGCTGACGCGACTGGGTGATTGATTCAGTCGATGCCGGCGCACCTTCCATCTGAATCATTTCACGGCGCAGCACTTCATCCTGCGTTGTGGTATTACCGTAAAACTCAATGCGGCGAACGTAGGTGCGCTGACCGGGGTCAACCGCGATCACTAGATCAACCGTCTCTCCGTCATCAGCCATTTCAGGAATACCCTGAATATCGGCAAAGGCGAAGCCTTCAGCGCCCAAACGCAGGCGCAGCGCTTCGGTTGAAGCATTTACCTGACCGCGAGAGAAGATATCGCCGCTTTTGATTTCCAGCAGGTTTCGCGCTTCGCTTTCGCTGATTTGCAAATCACCCGCAAAGCGGACATTGCCTACGCGGTACTGATTGCCCTCATCGATATTGAGGGTCACGAATATTTCGGATTTCTCGGGCCCAATGGATACCTGTGTGGAGGTAACATCAAAGTTCACATAGCCGCGGTCAAGATAGAACGAGCGCAGACGCTCGATATCACCGGATAAGGCCTCGCGCGAATATTCATCGCTTGAAAACCAGCCGAAGAAGCGCCCGGGCTTGTCGTTTAGCTCAAAGACATTACGCAGCGTTTCATCGTCGAAGTCCTGGTTACCGACAATATTGATCTGACGAATTTTAGCTACTTCGCCTTCATTAATATTGATATTAACCTGGACGCGACCTTCATCGATCTGCTCGACTTCAGTCGAAATGCTCGCGCTGTAACGCCCTTGAGATTGATAAACGCCTTCCAGCTCACGTTGAATCTCTTCAAGGGTCGAAAGCTGCAGCACCTGGCCTTCGGATAGACCCGATTCGCGCAAACCATTACGCAGGTCCTCTTCGGAAAGCTTTTGGTTGCCGGTGAGGTTCAAACGCGCAATCGTCGGGCGCTCAACGACCTGGATGATCAGTACGTCGCCTTCACGGGCTAACGACACGTCTTCAAACAGACCGGTGGCAAATAAATCGCGTGCGGCAGACGCTAGCTGCTGTTCGCTAACCCGATCGTTAGCACTGACAGGAAACGCATTGAAGACCGAGGCGGCGGATACCCGCTGTAGTCCTTCCACACGGATGTCCGAAACATCAAAGGATTGTGCCTGGGCGCCGCTGGCGCCTACCAGCAAGAGTGCCGCCATTCCAAGGGTCTTGATTTTCATGCAGTCAGTTCGCTCGCGTTGGTCTGCCTGTCGTTCCAGACAGGCACCATATACATTTGTGCAGGCAGATGACAAGGCATCCTGCGCGCTACACGCGTTATTACCAAAGGCGCATCAGATCGAAATACAAGGCCATCGCCATCAAGCCGCCAACCATGGCAAGCCCAATGCGTAACCCCATTGCCTGGGTTTGCTCAGAGACCGGCCGCCCACGTACGATTTCCACAAAATAATAAAACAAGTGTCCACCATCGAGTACCGGAATAGGTAGTAAATTTAGCACGCCGAGACTGATGGAAAGATAGGCGAGAAAGCCTACAAATGCTTCCATTCCTGCGCGCGCTGAATCACCCGAAATTTGCGCAATCGTAATGGGACCTGAAAGGTTGGAGGGTGAAATCAACCCTACCAACATCTTACGAATCGAATCAACGGTTAGTATTACCATATTACCGGTACGCGCGAATGCCTGACCTACCGCCTCAATCGGCCCATAGCGGATCTCTCGCTGCAGGGACTCAGGCCATGAGACAGGTTCAACGCCTGCACCAATGTACCCAACCTCACCGCCACTCTCCAGTACGTTACTCTTTGGAGTGAGCGAAAGAACGCCCTGTTCACCCTCACGGTCATAGGTGACGCTGAGCGTTTCACCGGCACTGCGTCGAATCAGGGTGACGAACTGCATCCAGTCTTCCACCGGCGTTTGATCAATCGCCGTAATACGATCACCCGCTTTCAAACCTGCATCAGCGGCCGCTTCGCCATCTACCACCTGCCCCAGCACCGCGGGGAACTCCGGCTGCCAGGGTGCCATACCCAGGGTTTGCAACGGCTGCGGCGTGTCCTGTCGAGCCAGGTAGTTATCGACCGCAAGACTATATTGACGTTCACTGCTGCTACCTTCCGGTAACGCCGTAATATTGAGCGCACCGCTAAAGCCAATCATGGAGATAAGCTTTAAATTAATTTCTTCCCAAGAGCGCACGGCGTCACCCTGGATAGCGGTGATTTCACTACCGTGGGCAAGGCCTGCCTCGGCTGCCGGTGAGTCGGGTGTAACATCACCGACCATGGGAGCAACCGTCGAAATACCTGCTACAAACAAGGCCCAATAGGCGACGATGGCCAGCAGAAAGTTTGCAAGTGGCCCCGCGGCTACAATGGCAATACGCTGCCACACGTTTTTTCGGTTAAACGCTTGATCTAACTGATCGTCAGGAACAGGGGCTTCACGCTCATCAAGCATTTTAACGTAGCCGCCCAGCGGAATCGCGGCCAACGCGAATTCGGTCCCATGGCGATCCACGGTAGACCAGAGCGGTTTACCAAAGCCCACCGAAAAGCGCAGCACTTTAACGCCACAGCGACGCGCTACCCAGAAGTGACCAAACTCGTGAAAGGTAATCAATAGCCCCAACACGACAAGTACCGCTAAAATATTTTGTAACAGGCCCACAATAAACTCCTTAGCACCATGCATACCAGCCGCTGATGCTTAAGCGACCTACTCGTCTTTCTGTTATCTATTGCCTAATCTCAGCGCTATCTTTGCTCAACGAACTGGGCTGCCTGCTCGCGCGCCCACTGATCAGCTGCCAGTACGTTCTCGATGCTGTCGGCATCGCCGTCGTAGGGAAGTGACAGTACGTGGGCCACTATCTCGGCAATAGCGTTAAAGGCAATTGTCTCTTCCAAAAAAGCCGCAACCGCAATCTCGTTGGCCGCATTGAGAATGGCGGGCGCAGCGCCGCCTTTCTGTATGGATTCACGGGCCAGGCGCAGACAGGGAAAGCGAACCTCGTCCGCGGTTTCAAAATCCAGCCGGGCGATTTGAAACAGATCCAATGTCTCCACACCCGCCTCAATACGCTCAGGCCAAGCCAACCCATAGGCAATCGGTGTGCGCATATCGGGGTTGCCTAGTTGCGCAATCACCGAGCCATCGACATAGGCTGCCATGGAGTGAATCACACTCTGAGGATGAACCACTACCTGAATTTGCTCCGGCGTGGTATCAAATAGCCAGCACGCCTCAATCAGCTCCAAACCTTTGTTCATCAAGGTGGCGCTATCGACGGAGATTTTTCGCCCCATCGACCAGTTAGGGTGGGCGCAGGCCTGGTCGGGCGTGGCACTAGCGATATCCGCAGCGCTCCAGGTACGAAAAGGTCCCCCAGACGCCGTCAACAGTAACTGTTTGACGCCATATTTCCCTAATCCGCCGCGGTGCTCCTTGGGTAGACACTGATAGATTGCGTTATGTTCAGAGTCGATCGGCAGCAGCGTCGCCCCTGAGCGCTCCACGGCCTGCATAAAAAGCGCACCGCTCAACACCAAGGCCTCTTTATTAGCCAGCAGCACGCGCTTGCCTGCTTGCACCGCGGCAAGGGCAGGCAGCAAGCCTGCCGCGCCTACGATAGCGGCCATCACGGTATCCACACTGGCTTCACGGGCGACCTGACAGAGCGCCTCTCCCCCTGCTAATACCTCGGTTGCCTGGCCCGCATCATCAAGCGCCTGACGCAACCAGAGAGCATCCGTTTCTTGATCGAGTACGGCAACGCGGGGGCGATGGGCTAAGCACTGATCCAGCAACGCTTCTTTTGAAGTATGCGCAGTAAGCGCATAGACGCGGTAGCGATCGGGATGACGGGCAATAACATCGAGCGTGCTAATCCCGATAGAGCCTGTTGAACCAAGCACGGTAATTTGCTGAATAGGTGGCTGGCTCATAATGGGAGCACCTGCCCTTGAAGAACAGGCAAATAGAGCAGTGCAAATAGCGGAATCGCGGCAGTAAGACTATCGATACGGTCCAGTACGCCGCCGTGGCCAGGTAACAGTTGGCTTGAATCCTTAACATCCCGATAGCGCTTGAGCATGCTTTCCAGAAGATCGCCCAGTACCGAGGTAAGTGTTACTACCGACGTGATAAGCACCAGAGCAATGCCGCCTGCGAGCCCAAGCGGCTGCCAAAGGGCAAACGCAATTGACAGTAGCGTGGTGGCTACCATCCCCCCTATCACGCCTTCCCACGACTTGCCGGGGCTAACACGCGGGGCAAGTTTTCGCTTCCCCCATTGGCGCCCAGCAAAGTAGGCGCCAATATCGGCAGCCCAGACCAGGAGCAGAACAAACAGCAGCCACACGGCACCGCTTTCACGCAAAATATTAAACCCTACCCAGCAGGGGATCAGTACCCATAGACCCATGGCTAAGCGCCTGCCCGTTGCCTGCCACTGATGCCCTTTATCCGGATAGTGTGTGACCCAGTAGAGGTTGAGCAACCAACCCAGCGCAGCACACCATAACGGCCAGACAGCCAAGGCGGCCCCCGCAAACCACATGATCAGCATCAAAAACGCAGCACCAGCAACTAGCTGAATGCGCTGGCTCTGGCGACTTATGCCGGCGAGGTTCGTCCACTCCCAGGCACCGAGTAGCACCATAAAAGCGGTAAAAAGCGCAAATGCGCCTCCTTGTAAGCCAAACAGGCCAATCAGCACCACGGGTGCCAACCAGGCTGCGGTTATAATCCGCTGTCTAAGCACCTTGCGCCTCTATTTGTTCGTCGGTCATACCAAAACGTCGGCGTCGCTGACAAAATTCATTTAACGCGACATCCAGCGCTTCGGCACCGAAATCTGGCCATAGTAAGGGCGAGAAATACAGCTCAGCATATGCTAACTGCCATAGCATAAAATTAGATAAGCGCTGCTCGCCACTGGTTCGAATACACAGGTCAATGGGCGTTACGTGACGACGCTCCATTGCCGCCTCAAAGCGGGTTTCATCGATGTCTTCAGGCTGTAATTCGCCTGTCGACACTTGCTCTGCAAGCTCGCGTGCCGCCCGAGTAATATCCCACTGCCCACCATAGTTGGCCGCAATAATCAGATGCATACCGGTATTATCTGCCGTCAGCGCTTCGGCGCGATTAATATACTTTTGGATAGCATGGGAAAAGCCGCGCCGCTCGCCAATAATGGTTAGCCGGATATTACGCTCATTTAGCTTTTTGACTTCACGCTTAAGCGCCATCAAAAAAAGCTCCATTAGCGCATTCACTTCTGCAGCGGGGCGCTTCCAGTTTTCACTCGAAAAGGCAAACAGGCTCAGCGTTTTCACCTGTCGTTCGGCGGCACGCTGGATTACCGCTCTGACGGCTTCTACGCCTGCGCGATGGCCGCGCACACCCGACATTCCGCGCGCCCGAGCCCAACGGTTATTGCCGTCCATTATGATAGCGACGTGCGACGGTATTGCTTCATCCCAAATAAGAGATGGCGTACTGGCATCGCCTGGCGGTTCTTCAGGAAGCTGCGACGTCATGAGGTCTCGCACAAAAGCTCGGTCATAATAAAGCCATAGGCCTAGCGGGTAGGCTGGCTACCCGCGACTAAATAAAGGAGAGACGTTTATACCTGCATCAGGTCCTGCTCTTTTGCCGCCAGCGCCTTGTCGATCTCGGCGATATACTTATCGGTCAGCTTCTGAATTTCATCTTCACCCTGGCGCTGATCGTCTTCAGTAATGTCTTTATCCTTAAGCAAGGATTTGAAATCACCGTTGGCGTCACGACGTACGTTACGAACCGCAACGCGGGCATTTTCAGCCTCAGAACGCGCCTGCTTGATATAGCCCTTGCGGGTTTCTTCGGTCAGCATCGGCATCGGCACGCGGATAACGTTGCCAGCACTTGCCGGGTTCAGACCCAGATCAGCAGTCATAATAGCCTTTTCAACTTTAGGCACCATGCCCTGTTCCCACGGCGCCACGGCAAGCGTACGCGCGTCTTCAACGTTTACCGAGGCCACTTGGCTAAGCGGTACCTGACTGCCGTAATAGTCAACGGTTACGGCATCCAGAATACTCGGGTGCGCACGCCCAGTACGAATTTTGTTGAAGTTGCTATTCAGCGACTCAACGCTTTTTTTCATACGAGACTCTGCGTCTTTCTTAATATCGTTGATCACGTCATTATCCTCTATCTATCAGCGTGCCTTCCTTGCCCCCTACTACCAAATTCAGTAGGGCACCAGGCTTATTCATATCAAATACCCGCACCGGCATATCATGGTCACGTACCAGGCAGATGGCGGTCAAATCCATAACGCCTAATTTCTGATCCAGAGCGTCATCATAGGAGAGCTGGTCATACTTTACGGCATCAGAGTGTTTCAAGGGGTCCTTGTTATAAACCCCATCCACTTTGGTGGCCTTGATGACTACATCCACATCGACTTCGATGCCTCGTAAACAGGCAGCCGAGTCGGTTGTGAAGAACGGGTTACCCGTTCCTGCCGAGAACAACACTACGTCTCCTGACGTTAAATAGCGGATGGCGGTGCGGCGGTCATAATGCTCTACCACACCACTCATGGGAATCGCCGACATTACCCGCGAACGGATATTCGAACGCTCCAATGCATCGCGCATGGCCAGCGCGTTCATTACCGTTGCCAGCATTCCCATGTGGTCGCCTGTGACCCGATCCATTCCGGCTTCGCTTAGCGCTGCACCCCGAAACAGGTTACCACCACCAATCACGATACCGACTTGCACTCCGATACCCACCAGCTGGCCGATTTCGAGCGCCATACGGTCCAACACTTTAGGGTCGATACCAAAATCGTGCTCTCCCATCAGCGCCTCGCCGGAAAGCTTCAGCAAAATACGCTTGTATTTTGACTTCGATTTCTCAAGTTTGTTGGGAACAACAAGCGCGGTAGGCTCTTGAACATCACGTGACATGGCATCTCTCCTGAAGCAGACCTAGACACAGGTGGGCGAAGCAACCCCTAGATTAGCAGGGGCCGGATACACGAAGGCGTGCGCTTACGCGCACGCCATCTTTTGACTGAAACATCTGACCTTAACGACGGCCAGCCTGTTCCATAACTTCTTTAGCGAAGTCGACTTCTTCTTTCTCGATGCCTTCACCCACTTCAAAGCGCGTGAAGCTAACTACTTCGCCACCGGCTGCTTTAACGAATTCAGCAACGGTCTGGTTCGGGTCTTTAACGAACGGCTGCTCGGTCAGGCTGTTTTCCGCCAGATATTTCTTCAGACGACCTTGAACCATTTTCTCAGCAATCTGCTCGGGCTTGCCTGCCATGTCCGGCTGACCCAGGATGATGGCTTTCTCTTGGTCCAACTGCTCTTGCGGCATATCGGCCGGGTGAGCAACTGCTGGATTAATGGCTGCTACGTGCATAGCAACGTCTTTCGCCGCTTCTGCAGTACCGCCAGTAAGTACGGTCAGAACGCCAATGCGGCCACCGTGAACGTATGCACCCACCAGGCCACCGTCAACGGCGTTGACAACTACCGCACGACGTACGCCGATGTTTTCACCGATTTTCTGAACCAGCTGCTCGCGGGCAGTTTCAGGGTCACCTGCCATAACGGCTGCAACATCTTCGCTTTTCGCAGCAAAGAAAGCGCTGGCGATTTTGTCAGCAAACGCGATGAAGTTGTCATCACGCGCAACAAAGTCGGTCTCGGAGTTGATTTCAACCATTACGCCGTAGCTACCGTCTTCTGCTACACGGGTAACAACAACACCCTCTGCAGCGATACGATCGGCTTTCTTCGCGGCTTTTAAGCCTGAATTTTTACGCAGGTTTTCGATCGCGACTTCAATATCACCGTCGGTTTCGGTGAGTGCTTTTTTACACTCCATCATGCCGAGACCAGTACGTTCGCGCAGTTCCTTGACCTGAGAGGCGCTGATAGCTGCCATGAGAATTCACCTCGGAAATGGTTCTAGCTGAGAGTTAAACGCCCTACAGAGTATAAACATGATAGATGACCATCATGTATCACTTTGAAGGTCGCTTGCCGGCAACAGGTGCCCGGCATAATCGGCCCACCCGGATATTCATCCAAAGCGGGAAAAAGGGGGCATAGGCCCCCTCTTCAACACAATGCGGCTCAACTGCCCGCCGCATCTACTGCAACCTTACTCGGCAGCAGCGTCGGTGTCTGCAGAAGCAGCCTCTTCGGTCACTTCAACGAACTCGTCCGGACGACCTTCTTTCGCACGACCACACGCGTCAGCAATGGCTTTCACGTAAATCTGGATAGCACGGATGGAGTCATCGTTACCCGGAATAACGTAATCAACGCCATCAGGGTTAGAGTTGGTATCAACCACGCCAATAACCGGGATACCCAGCTTGTTGGCTTCGTTGATCGCGATGCGCTCGTGGTCAACGTCGATGACGAACAGTGCGTCCGGCAGGCCGCCCATGTTCTTGATACCACCGATAGAACGCTCGAGCTTCTCTTGCTCGCGAGTTGCCATCAGGACTTCTTTTTTGGTCAGCTTGTCGAACGTGCCGTCTTCGCGCATGGTTTCAAGTTCGCGCAGACGCTTAATGGACTGACGAATGGTCTTGAAGTTAGTCAGCATGCCGCCCAACCAGCGATGGTTGACGAACGGCTGATTAACGCGATTCGCTTCTTCTTTGATGATCTTGCTAGCGCTGCGCTTGGTGCCAACAAACAAAATTTTGTTGTTGGATGCCGACATCTTCTCGACCACATCCACGGCTTCGTTCAGTGCCGGCAGAGTGTGCTCAAGGTTAATGATGTGAATCTTGTTGCGCGCGCCGAAGATGAACTTGCCCATCTTCGGATTCCAGTATTTGGTCTGGTGACCGAAGTGAGCGCCTGCTTTCAGCAGGTCACGCATATTAACGTGAGACATGGTAAAACTCCTGAAACTCGGGTTAGGCCTCCACGCACCCCATGGATCCGACCATTGACCACGTTAAAACGTTGCCAGCGGCACCCGGGACCATGTGTCGGTGCATGTGTGTTTTCAAGGCTTGCTATATTAGCCACGCATCCAAAAATGAACGCGCAACGGGTCGTTCGACTGACCATGATCGCCGACTAGCGATAAAGAAGCTAGGAATGACGATTGCAGGAAAGCGCGCGGCTTTATACCATAGATCATTGCCAAGATGAAGTCACAGCTCGTGTTACGATCTTTATTTGTTGCTTAAGACTGTTACTTAGTAGGCTTACTTACTATTGTCGCTTAACACTGTTTCCTGGCTACTTTTCTTAATCCCGTTGTTTCTTAATACTGTATTCTTAACTACCGCCTGAACCCATATCGAGAATTCATGAACGTTCCCATCAAGACACCTTCAGAAATCGAGAAAATGCGCGAAGCCGGGCGCCAAGCCGTCAGCGTGTTTGAAATGATCACGCCTCATATACAGGCGGGCGTCAGCACCGGCGAGATCGACCGACTGTGTCATGAATATATTGTCAATGAACTGGGCTCCACGCCTGCCCCACTCAACTACCACGGCTATACCCACGCCACCTGTATCTCCTTGAATCACGTGGTTTGCCACGGCTTCCCAGATTTCAATAAAAAGCTCAAGAATGGCGACATCATGAATCTGGATGTCACGGTTAAGACGCCGGATGGCTACCACGGCGACTCCAGCATGATGTTTGTCATCGGCGAAACCATTCAAGGTGAGCGCCTGTGCCGGATCACCCAGGAATGCCTGTATAAAAGCATCGCCCTGGTAAAACCCGGCGTGCGTCTTTCAGAGCTTGCCCAAGCGATTCAAAAACATGCCGAAAGCCATGGCTACTCTGTGGTACGCGACTTCTGTGGGCATGGCATTGGCGCGGGTTTCCATGAAGAGCCTCAGGTTCTGCACTACGATGGCTACGCGCCTGAAGCTGACATCACCCTGGAAGCCGGCATGTGCTTTACCATCGAGCCCATGATTAACGTTGGCGGCTATAAAACCAAAGTGCTTCGCGACGGCTGGACAGCCGTCACCAAGGACAAGAGCCTGTCGGCTCAATGGGAACACACCTTACTGGTCACCGAGACCGGGGTTGAAGTTCTGACCGCGCGTAGCGATGAAGACTTTAGCTTTTTAAATCGCTAATGCTCCTTCACCACTACCGGTTCGAGCCGGACACGTCACTGTATGACCTTGAAGCTTTGCGCACGGAGCTCTCCGGTTCACGCTCGCCCATTGCGCCGTTTAAAACGGCGCTCCGCGAGCTGCAGGCCCGGCTGGACGACCGGTTTCGTTCAGGCGCTGACATACGCGATCTGGTGCGCGGGCGAGCTTGGTACTTAGACCAACTGCTGGCCATTGCCTGGAATCTGCACGCCTGGCCAGATGACGGCGTAGCGCTGGTCGCCGTAGGCGGTTACGGCCGAGGTGAACTTCACCCTCACTCGGATATCGACCTGCTTTTGCTGCTTGAGCAGGATGACGACACTCCCTACCGAGAATCCCTAAGCGCGTTTATCACCTTTTTATGGGATATCGGCTTGGAGATTGGCCACAGCGTCCGCTCGTTAAATGACTGCGAACGTGAAGCCAAGGCGGATGTCACCGTCATCACCAACCTGCTTGAATCACGCCTGATCGCCGGGCCTGAGTCGTTGCGGGCAACCATGCATGAGCGTTTAAGCACCGAGCAACTCTGGCCTGCCGACCGTTTTTTTGAAGCCAAGTGGCAGGAGCAGATTGCCCGCCACTACCGCTACAACAACTCGGAATACCATCTTGAGCCTAACCTGAAAAGCTCGCCTGGCGGCCTACGCGACATTCAAATGATTGGCTGGATTGCCAAGCGCCACTTCGGCACCGAGCAGTACGCTGACATTGTCGCTAACGGCTTTATGAACGATGCCGAGCTGCGTATTTTGAGCCAGGGGCAGGCATTCTTGTGGCAGGTGCGTTATGCCCTGCATATGTTGACCGACCGCGCCGAAGACCGGCTACTGTTTGATCATCAGCGCACCATTGCCGAGCTGTTTGGCTTTAAAGACACGCCCGAGCGTTTAGCCGTTGAGCAGTTCATGAAGCGCTACTATCGTCACGTAACAGCGCTTGCTGGCTTGAACGATATGCTGCTTCAGCACTTCGATGAAGTAATTTTGCGCGGCAAAGAGGCGCTGGAAACCATTCAGCTCAACGAGCGCTTTGAAACCAAGGGCGGCTATATTCAAGCACGCTCGCGCAGCCTGTTTCGCGAGCAGCCGGAGGCCATGCTGGAACTGTTCCTGCTCATGGCTAGGCACCCCGAAATTGAAGGCGTGCGTGCGGATACTATTCGCCTTATCCGCGATCACCGCCATCAAATCGACGATCACTACCGCGACGACCCGCTTCATCAGCAGCTGTTTCTGGAAATCTTGCGCGCGCCCGGCAACGTGCCGCGCCAATTGCGGCGCATGAACCGCTACGGCATTTTGGGTAAGTACCTGCCCGAATTTGGCCGTGCGGTAGGCCTGATGCAGCATGACCTGTTTCATATCTACACGGTGGATGCCCATACCCTGCGCCTGCTGAAATTCCTGCACGGGTTTCGTAAACCCAGCGCCAAGGACGAGTTCCCCGTGGCCGCGGTTCTTATCAACCAGCTGCCTAAGCTGGATATTTTATGGATAGCAGGCCTGTTTCACGATATCGGCAAGGGCCGTGGTGGTGACCATTCAGAAATTGGCGCCCGGGATGTTGAGCACTTTTGCCAACGCCACCATATAACGCCTCACGATACGAAACTGGCCAGTTGGCTTGTCGAGCATCATCTGCTCATGTCGATGACTGCTCAGAAGCGTGATATCAGTGACCCCGACGTTATTCGCGATTTTGCCTTAGTTGTGCGTAATGAAGCGCGCCTGGATTACCTTTACGTACTGACAGTCGCTGATATCAACGCCACCAACCCGACGCTATGGAATGGCTGGCGGGCGTCACTTCTGCGCCAGCTTTATGCTGAAACCAAGCGCGCCCTGCGACGCGGGCTTAAAAATCCGCCGGACCGTGATGACTGGGTGCGGGAAACACGCTCCGAAGCCCGCTCGCTGCTCAATACCCTCGGGATTGGACGCGCGCAAATCGACACACTTTGGGAATCACTCGGCGAGGATTATTTCTTACAGTACGCCCCCAGCGAAATCGTCTGGCAAACCCAAGGGATTTTGGTCCATAACGCCTCCCCCTTGCCACTAGTATTAATCAGCGCGCCGACGGTCGATATGGCAGAAGGCGGAACCAAAGTGTTTATTCACACTCGCTCGGTCGACGACCTGTTTGCCGCGACCGCCGCGGCAATGGAGCAGCTAGGGCTTTCGATTCACGATGCGCGCATTGTTACCTCGCATAACAACTGGACGCTGAATACCTTTATCGTACTGGATAACCACGGCCAGCCAATTCGCGACCCTGAGCACATCAATGAAATGCGCCAGCACCTGGTCGAAGAGCTGGACGACCCTGACGATTACCCAGAGATCGTCACCCGCCATACGCCGCGCCAGCTAAAGCACTTTAAAGTGCCCACCGAAGTGTTGATCGAGCAGGACCCGGCCAATGAGCGTACGCTGCTAGAACTCACGGCCCCCGACCGGCCAGGGCTTTTGGCCCGGGTCGGGCGTATTTTCATGGAGCAGGATATCGCGCTATCGACGGCTAAAATTGCCACTCTGGGTGAGCGCGTCGAGGACGTTTTCTTTATCACCACCAAATCGGGCGAGCCGCTAACCGACCCCTTGCGCCAGCAGCAGCTACGCGAGCGGTTGATTGAGGTCTTGGGGGTTTGAGCATGGCGCTTAAGTTTGAGCCCACACCGGGGCTTGCTATAATCGGCGCCTTACACCTGTCGTTTTAATACGCTAGCAGGGCACGCTCTCAACAAAACACTCTCAACGGACTCGCCATGAACCCTGATCTCGCTGCCCTTCATCCCTATCCGTTTGAGAAACTGGCCGCGCTTAAAGCCGAATTAACACCCCGGGCTGATTTGACGCATATTCCGTTGACGATTGGCGAGCCCCAGCACGCACCCTACCCGGCAGCACTCGAAGCACTGGTTAAACACCAGTTGGAAATGGCCCGCTACCCGGCCACCAACGGCTTGCCAGCGTTTCGTGACACGCTGGCCCAGTGGGCTACCGGCCGCTTCAAGCTGCCGGGTCTGGATGCCGAGCGTCAAGTACTGCCCGTGAACGGCACCCGCGAAGCCATTTTTGCCTTTGTGCAGGCCGCGCTTGACCGCACACGCCCTGCCAACGTGGTCGTGCCCAATCCGTTTTATCAGATTTATGAAGGCGCAACACTTCTGGCCGATGGTGAGCCGGTTTATTTAAACTGCACCGCTGAAAACGGCTTTCGGCCGGACTTCACCACGCTTAGCGCGGCCACCTGGCGTGATGTGCAAATCGTGTTTATCTGCTCGCCCGGTAACCCCACCGGCGCGGTTACTTCCATTGATGAGTTCAAACAGCTGATTGCGCTGGCCGATGAGCATGATTTTATCATCGCCTCGGATGAGTGTTACTCCGAGCTTTATCTGGATGAACAGACGCCGCCGCCAGGGCTTTTACAGGCCTGCGCAGAGCTTGGCCGCGATGACTATCGCCGCTGCGTGGTATTTCATTCGCTGTCGAAACGCTCTAACTTACCGGGCCTGCGTTCGGGCTTTGTGGCGGGCGACGCCGCTATTCTGGCGCCGTTTAAGCGTTATCGCACCTATCACGGCTGTGCCATGTCGTTACCGGTACAGCACGCCTCCATTGCGGCATGGCAGGATGAAGCGCACGTACGTGCCAACCGCGATGCCTACCGTGAAAAATTTAGCGCTGTGGTCGATGCGCTAGCCCCGGTAATGGACTTCCCCACGCCGGAGGCAAGCTTTTACCTGTGGCCTGCCGTACCGGGTGGCGATGATATTGGCTTTACCCAGCGGCTTTTTACCGAGCAGAACGTAAGCGTATTGCCTGGAAGTTTAATGGGCCGCCCTGACGCGCAGGGCATTAATCCAGGCGCGGGCCGCCTACGCCTAGCCCTGGTGGCCGAGCTTGCCCCGACCCTTGAAGCCGCGCAGCGTATCCGTCAGCTGATTGAGCGTAGTTAATTCACATCTTTACGGCACGAACAGCACGAAAGGAGATACCATGTTTACACTCTATGTCATTGATACCTGCGATACGTGCCGTAAGGCGCGCAAAGCGTTGGAAGAGAACGGCATACCGTTCAAAACCCACGATTTACGCAAAGATGGTTTATCGGCAGGACTACTGGAGCATATTCTGGAGCGGGCTCCGCTTCTTGAAGTCGTCAATAAGCGTAGCAAGACATGGCGCGACCTTCCTCAGGAAGATAAAGATAGCCTGGACGCCAACTCTGCACGCCAGCTGCTGCTGAAACACCCGACGCTGCTTAAACGTCCGCTGCTGGATACCGGCGGCGACGCCATACAGGTGGGTTACCGCGACGGCGATTACGCTAAGATTAGCGGCTGATTCAACGCCGCTAATCTGCTTGTTTGTATCAACGCTTTTGTACAAATACTTTTATATCAACACATTGTTAAACCGACATTTGGCTTCTGTTAACTGTTCGGTTAACCACGTTATTAACCACAGGATGAACGTTTATGTTGAGCTTTGCGCTTGGAATTGGCACGCAGAATACTCAAGGCGACTGGCTGGAAATTTACTACCCGGCACCGCTGTTCAAGCCACAGGAAAGCCTGGTTAACGCTGCCAAAGAAGCGCTTAACGCCCCTCAGGGCAATGCAGCCGTTAGCTTTTTACCGGAAGACTGCACCCGTTTGGCCAAAGCGCTTGAAGCGGCTGGCTACACAGAGCAAGCCGAACTCACTGAGTCGCTTGCGGCAAGCCAACGCCCGCTGGTAGCGATGTTCATTGAAACGGATCAGGCGCCGCAAACGGCTCCTGAGGTGTACCTTAAGCTCCACCTGTTATCGCATCGCCTGGTCAAGCCGCATGGTTTGGATCTTACCGGCATGTTCGGCCTGCTGCGCAATATCGCCTGGACCAACGAAGGCGCGATCGATATCGAAGAGCTGCCTGCGCGTCGCCTGAAAGCGCGCTTGGCCGGTCGTGCGCTATCCGTCGACTGTGTCGATAAATTCCCCAAAATGACCGACTACGTGGTACCGACCGGCATCCGCATTGGCGATACCGCACGGGTACGCCTGGGTGCGCACCTGGGTGAAGGCACCACGGTTATGCATGAAGGCTTTGTGAACTTCAATGCTGGCACCGAAGGCCCAGGCATGATCGAAGGACGCATCTCAGCTGGCGTCATGGTCGGCAAGGGCTCTGACCTGGGCGGCGGCTGCTCCACCATGGGTACGCTATCCGGCGGCGGCAATATCGTCATTAAAGTAGGCGAAGGCTGCCTGATCGGTGCCAATGCCGGTATTGGCATTCCGCTGGGCGATCGCTGCACGGTCGAATCCGGCCTGTACATCACCGCAGGCACCAAAGTAGCCCTGCTGGATGACGAAGGCAACGAGGTTAAAACCCTGGCCGCACGCGAACTGGCGGGCCAAAACGACCTGCTACTGCGCCGTAACTCTAAAAATGGCCGTGTCGAGTGCCTGACCAATAAAAGCGCCATCGCGCTGAACGAGGCGCTGCATGCCCATAACTGAGCCTGACACGCTGTCGCCAACGCTACAGCTTGCCTTTGAGCTGTTAAGCCGCCCGTCAGTGACGCCGGACGATGAAGGCTGCCAGGACATCATGATCGAGCGCTTAACGGCGCTCGGTTTTCATATTGAGCCAATGCCGTTTGGCGATGTGCAGAACTTCTGGGCCGTACGCGGTCATCATGGCCCGGTGATTGCCTTTGCCGGCCATACCGATGTGGTACCCAGCGGGCCGCCCACCGGTTGGGAATTTCCACCGTTTTCACCCTGCATTAATGAGCAAGGCATGCTTTGTGGGCGGGGCGCTGCGGATATGAAAGGCAGCCTGGCGTCTATGCTTACCGCCGTGGAACGCTTTGTAGCCCGCTACCCTGACCATGATGGCCGCATCGCGTTTTTAATCACGTCGGATGAGGAAGGCCCGGCCGTCGACGGCACTCGCGCCGTGGTCGAACAGCTGCGTGAGCGCAATGAGCGCCTTGATTACTGCATTGTGGGCGAGCCTTCATCTACCGATCGCCTGGGCGATGTGATTAAAAACGGTCGACGCGGCTCGCTGGGTGGCGTTTTGCATATTCAAGGAATTCAGGGCCACGTGGCTTACCCGCATCTGGCACGCAACCCGATCCACCAGGCGATGCCTGCGCTGGACGCCCTGGTCAATGAGCACTGGGATGCGGGCAACGATTTCTTCCCCGCCACCAGCTTTCAAATATCCAACCTGCGCGCGGGCACCGGGGCGACTAACGTGATCCCTGGCGATGTGGAAGTGGTGTTTAATTTCCGCTTCTCGACCGAGGTGACCCACGAGCAGCTTAAAGAGCGTACCCACGCGATTCTGGCGCGCTATGGTTTAGAGTATCAGTTGGATTGGACGCTGAATGGTGAGCCGTTTCTGACCGCAGAAGGTGAGCTGGTTGACGCTGCCATTCGCGGCGTGGAAGCTGTCACGGGTAAGCGCCCTGCGCTATCGACCAGCGGCGGCACGTCCGATGGCCGCTTTATCGCCACGCTGGGCGCTCAGGTGGTCGAGCTAGGCCCGCTTAACGACACCATTCACAAGGTAAACGAGCGCGTACGCGCCAGCGACCTGGATGACTTGAGCCGGATCTATGAGGCGACGCTTCAGGCACTGCTAACGTCGGATGAGGTAAGCGCATAATGGAGCAGTATCCGGATATTGAAGTGTACGTTGCCCGCGTTTCTCATGACACGCTTAACGCCTGGCTTGCCAGCGCGCTTTCCGCCCCGCCACTAACACCGGCGGGCAAAGGCAAGTGGAAAACCCGCGGCATGTACCAGGGCGAAGAGGTGCCGATCCTCTTGGTCGATAACGTGGCGGATGGCTTTGCCAGCCTGTGGTTTGATAGCAGCCACACGCCATGGATGACCGACCAGGAGTGCGCGCAACACGCCGCCGAAGCGCTGCAAACGGAAATTCGCTGCTCGCTTGGGGGCTGGCATCCAGGCAATGATGACCCTGACCGGTTCTGGCAGGTTCTGCCCGGTGGTAAAGAAGGCGCCATAGAGTGGCCGGATTCGGGCCGTTAACCACCGCCTTAAACGCAATCGACCCCGCCTAGGCGGGGTCGATCGTCATCTTGCTTAATCGTGCAATCGTTACTCAATAATACTCACATCGTCGGCCTGCAAACCACGGTCATTTTTAATCACGTGGTAACGCACAATTTGGCCTTCTGCTAGCATACGCGGACCGCGGCCCCGGATAGCACGAAAGTGAACAAACACATCTTCACCGTTATCGCGGGTAATAAAACCGTAGCCTTTATTGGTATTGAACCACTTCACTTCACCCTCTTCACGCCCATCGTTAAAGTCGATGATATCTTCCTCTTCATCATCCACTTCATCGACCGGTTGAGGCTGACGCGGTGCGGCCTGAACACGACCTGCTTCTGAACGCTCTGCAACGGGTTTGACGACCACTGGCGGCGCCAGGGCAGCCGTTGCCAGCGTACCAATACATAAAACGATAAAGCTACCCAGGGCAACGGCGATATAGATGCTGCTGACGCCGCTGATGGCTAACTCAGCCTGCCATAAATCGGCCAAGGGTGCGTTGGTTAAATGAACAATCCCGGCCAACAGAAGTGGCGTGGGGGCGGCTAGTAATACACTGATTAAGAAACAGCGAAACACAACTTTTGGATTCATAGATGATAAAAGCTCTCTTGTTGTATGGGTAACAGACGAAGGACAATACCCGAACTATCAGGCCCATTCCTAACAGTACCGGACATATTACACAAGGTTGCCATGTTACCATGACACAAGACTTTTCTCCTGCTGAGCTAACGCAACGTCTTGAAACGCTAGAAAGTCGCCTGGCCTACCAGGAACACTGGCTGGACACCCTCGACCAGGCCGTTGCGCAACAAGAGCAACGACTCGCCAAACTCGAACAGATAAGCGCTCTAATGCGTGAGCGCTTACGCGAGCAGCACCAGGCGTTTCAAGCCGATAATACTCAAGGCACGGCTCGTCCTGAAGACGAAATACCGCCGCATTATTAATAAAGCATCTTAGCCTGATTAGTAAAGCGCTGACGCTTCACTAATGTTAAATAAAATTAATTATTTTTACTAAGAATAGCTTACCACGTCATAGGCTTAACGCCGGATAAGACTTGACGGGTCTACACTCTCCAGGCCAAAGGCGTTGGCGACGGCCGCGTAAGTAACCTGCCCGGCGTGTACATTAAGCCCTGGCAGGAAGTTAGCGTCATCGCCCAGTGCCTGCTGCCAGCCCTTATCGGCAAGCGCCAGTACAAACGGCAACGTCGCGTTGGTTAACCCAAGCGTTGAGGTGCGCGCCACGCCGCCCGGCATGTTGGCCACACAATAATGCACGATGCCATCCACGATATAGGTAGGTCCGGCGTGGGTGGTGGGCCTGCTGGTTTCAAAGCAGCCGCCCTGATCAATCGCCACATCCACCAGCACACTGCCGGGCTTCATATCGCCAAGCATGGCACGGGTAATCAGCTTGGGCGCCGCCGCTCCCGGTATTAGCACAGCACCGATAATCATGTCGGACTCGCGCACCGCATGATCCAGCGCATCCGCCGTGGAGTAAACCGTTTTTATACGCCCTTGATAGCGGCTATCCAGCACCTCCAGACGAGCCAGCGATTTATCCAGAATCGTCACATCGGCACCCAGCCCCAGCGCCATGCGTGCAGCGTTTTCACCCACCACGCCGCCGCCAATCACGGTGACCTTACCCGGTGCCACGCCCGGTACGCCGGGCAGCAGCACGCCAGCACCACCCTGGGCTTTTTCCAGGCTATGCGCGCCCGCCTGAACGGCCATACGCCCGGCCACGGTGCTCATCGGGGCGAGGAGCGGCAGTCCGCCGTGGGCATCGGTAATCGTTTCGTAGGCAATGCAGGTCGCCCCACTCTCCATCAAGCCACGCGTTAATGCCTCTTCGGCCGCCAAGTGCAGGTAGGTAAAAAGCGTGTGCTGGGAAGTAAGCCGTGCGACTTCGTCTTTTTGAGGCTCTTTAACTTTTAAAATAAGCTCAGCGCTTTGCCAAAGAGTGGCCACATCGGGCTCAATCTGTGCGCCTGCGGCTGCGTAGTCGCTGTCGTTAAACCCTGCACCCTCACCCGCGCCAGCCTGCACGTAAACCGTATGGCCGCGGCTGGTAAGTTCACGCGCGCCCGTGGGCGTCAGCGCTACGCGGTACTCATGATTTTTAATTTCCTTCGGGACGGCAACGTTCATTGGATCTCTCCTAGTGTAAGCGGACCGATACTGTCTCTCTTCAATTACAGCACAGCTTAAGCCTGCCACCATCGCCCGATTTAAAAACAAAAAAAACGCCGGTTAAGGCGTTTTATAGGAGAAAATTCTAGCGTTATCCGGTTTTATACCAGAAATTTAACGTCACTCGTCGACCAGCGCCGCGCCATAGATTCCCTGATATTCATCGGGCAGCCGTTTGGGCCGCCCGCTGGAAAGCGCAATGCACGCAAACCGGGTACGCGCGTTTAATAGCGTTTTTGCATCCCGCTGGCGTTTAAGCTGAAAACGCCGGGTCAGGCTAAAACGGCCATCGCACTCTACAATCCAAGTAGCCAGCGCCAGCTCATCGCCTGCAAACGCGGGGGCAAGGTAGTCCAGCTCATGGCGATGTACCGCCATGGCGCGATCTAACTCGCGGTAGCGCTCCAGAGACAGGCCAAGCGCCTCGGAGTGGGCCCAGCTAATCTGCTCGACCCAGCGTAGGTATTCGCTGTTATTCACGTGTTGATAGGCGTCTATCGCCTCTTCGCTCACGTGAATATCGATCACAAAAGGATCAGGTAGCGCCCACTCCATCACGTTGCCCCTTATGCTGCCTGTGCTTAGCGCCTTACTCGCCCCAAAACTCAACGCTCACCATTAATCGCGAAATACCCGTACGCCTAACGCTTTCAGGTAAGACGTTTCCGGGATCGCCGGGTGTACCGGATGATCGGGGCCCTGGTGGCCTTGGAAAATCACCTGACCATGGCGATCCTGATGGCGTACCGCGCCGCGAACCACATCTACCAGGCGATCTGTCGCCAGGTGCATGGAGCACGACGCCGACAGCAGCAGGCCGTCACGGCCCAGCAAACGCATCGCTTCACGGTTCAAGCGCGCGTACGCCCGCTCGCCGTTAGGGATATCTTTACGCTTCTTGATGAACGCGGGTGGATCCAGAATGATCACGTCAAACTGCTCGCCGTCGGCTTTGAGCGCCGCCAGGGCTTCAAAGGCGTCGCCTTCGCCGATTGCTACCTGTTCCTGAACGCCATTGAGCTCGGCATTACGCGCCACTTGCTCAAGCGCCGGGCCAGAGGCATCGATACACAGCACTTCAGAGGCGCCATTTGCCGCCGCCTGAACGCCCCAGCCACCTATATAGCTGAACACGTCGAGTACGCGCTTACCGGCCACCTGGCTATTGAGCCAAGCGCGGTTTTCGCGGTGATCAAAGAACCAGCCGGTTTTCTGGCCATTAAGCACAGGTACGACAAAGCGCGTGCCGTTCTCTTCGATCAACACTTCGTCGGGCAGCGTGCCTTTTACCACATCAACGTGGGCTTCCAGGCCTTCCTGACGACGTCCGCCGGTATCGTTACGGAACACAATCACTTCAGGCTTAACCACTTTTTCAAGCGCATCAACAATTTCATCAGCCAGTGCCTGCATGCCCGCGGTATTCAGCTGCACCACCAGCACATCGCCAAACCGGTCGATGACCAGCCCAGGCAGCAAATCGCCTTCACCATGAATCAGGCGGTAAAACGGCTTGTCATAGACACGCTGACGCAGTGACAGCGCCTGATTAAAGCGGTGTACAAACAGCGAGCGATCCAGGCGCATATCCGGGTCACGGGACATCACGCGGCCCGCAATCAGCGAGTGCGGGTTGATATATGCTACGCCCAGGACTTTACCATTGGAGGCCTCGACCAGTGCGGTTTCGCCAGCAGTGAAATTTTTAAGCGGCGTTTCTTTAATATCCACTTCGTTGGAGTAGATCCACAGATGGCCTGCTTTCAAGCGGCGATCGGCGTTTTTATTCAAGCGCAGGCGTTGGGTCACAACAGTCTCCAAAAGCGTAGATAACAAAGTAGCAAAGGGTGGGCCAGCGTTTAACGCTGACAGCCAGGGCAAAAAACGCTGGCACGCTGGCCAAGCGTAATACGCTGAAGTTCAGCGCCGCAGCGTAAGCAGGGCTGGCCCTGGCGCCCATATACATTTAGCCGCTGAGCAAAATAGCCAGGCTCACCCTGACCGCTGACAAAATCGCGTAGCGTCGTACCGCCCTGGGTAATCGCGGCTGCCAATACCTCTTTGACGGCGGCGGCCAGCAGCTTGTAGCGCTCAAGGGAAATACGTCCGGCCGCACGGCGGGGATCGATACCGGCCATAAACAGCGCTTCAGTAGCATAAATATTACCCGCGCCAACCACGATGCGGTTATCCATTAAAAAGGGCTTCACCGCCACGCGTTTATTGCGTGACAGTTTATACAGCCATTCGCCGTTAAACGTTTCATCAAACGGCTCGGGGCCCAGGTGAACCAGGCGCCTATCCGCCGTGCCGTCGCCCAGCTGCCAATCGACAAAACCGAAGCGGCGCGGGTCATGATAGCGCAGCACATGGCCACTGGCGGTGACAACATCGACATGGTCATGCTTTTTAGGGATGTCGCCCACCTGGGCAATACGCAAACTGCCCGACATCCCCAGATGCCATAGCAGTGTTGCCTCGTTTGGCGACTGCTGTATGGGGATTTGCAGGTACTTGGCGCGACGGGTCAGAGTACCAATACGCGCACCGATCAACCGCTCAGGCAGGTCGTCAGGCACAGGAACACGCAAGCGCGGCTGACGAACAAGCACCTCGGTAATTTCCTGACCTTCAAGATAGGGTGCAATGCCGCGTTTGGTGGTTTCAACTTCGGGCAGTTCAGGCATGAAGAGGACCTAGTTACGATATCGGTTCATACGCGAGAGGTATTGTCGCATATGCACCGATAAACACCATGCATGCAAAAACCCGGCATTGGGCCGGGTTTTTCAACAGGCGCTCGCCTGCAGTGGAAGCCGATCATCATCGCTTGCGCGATTACTTGATCTTGGCTTCCTTGTAGATAACGTGCTTACGGACAACCGGGTCGTATTTCTTGAATTCGAACTTATCCGGTGTGTTCCGCTTGTTCTTATCAGTGGTGTAGAAGTGGCCTGTACCGGCACTGGACACCAGCTTGATCTTATCGCGCATGGTTTTACTCTCCCAAAAATGCTGTCTTAGATGGCGTCGCCGCGCTTACGGATATCAGCCAGAACCGTCTCGATACCTTTCTTGTCGATGATACGCATGCCCTTAGAGGAAACGCGCAGCTTGACGAAGCGGTTTTCGGCTTCAACCCAAAAACGATGGGTGTGCAGGTTCGGCAAGAAACGACGACGTGTCTTACGCTGGGAGTGTGAAACGTTATTTCCAGTTACCGGACGCTTGCCGGTAACCTGACATACTTTGGACATGAGAGCCTCCAACCGCTTGGCCAGGATATAAGCCTGAGTGTTCAAAACTGTCGGGCAAACCGGAGCAGGGAGGGAGTCGACGCCGTTAACCGCCTACTAGCTGTACCCAAATCCGTTATTCAACCCAAGTTTAAAGGTGGCACTTTATACCAGAGCACCTAACTACCGGCAAGCAAAACCATCTAAAAAGGCCTAAAAAAGCCACTTTTTAGTTATTTTACCTGAATAGTCGACGTTATCCGCCTGCTATCCATCTACTGCCTATAGCCAGCCTCGCTCGGCAAAAGAGACCACGTCTCCATCTCCCACCACGAAATGATCCAATACGCGTACGTCAAAGAGTCCAAGGGCCTCTTTTAAGCGTTCGGTGATACGACGATCAGCATCGCTTGGCTCAGCCACACCGGAGGGGTGATTGTGGGCCAGGATAACGGCGCCAGCGCTAAGTTCTAATGCGCGCTTGGCAACTTCGCGGGGGTAAACGGATGCGCTGTCTAGGGTACCGCGAAACAGGGATTCATAGCGAATAATTCGGTGCTGTGTGTCCAAAAAAATTACCGCGAACTCCTCATGACCCAAATGACGCAGCTGAGAACTCAGATAATGGCGCACCAGTTCAGGCGACGTCAGCGCGTTGCCGCGCGCCAGCTGGCTGGCTAAATGACGCTTTGAAATCTCAAGCGTGGCCTGTAGCTGGGCGAATTTTGCACTACCCAAACCGTGGGCGGCGCAAAAGCTTACCTGATCGGCTTCCAATAGCGGGCGCAGGCCGCCAAACGTCGTGAGCAGATCACGCGCCAAATCGACCGCCGAGCGCCCCTGCACGCCTACTCTCAAGAAAATTGCCAGTAATTCGGCGTCTGAAAGCGTCTGCGCGCCCATGGTTAACAGTTTTTCCCGCGGCCGCTCGCCCTCCGGCCAGTGATTGATCCCCATTCTTCCCCCATTTCCCTTTCCGCCCGAATTCACTCGCCCAAAAAGCTCAGTAAACCTAGCTTACCTGTTATAGGCGCCGACATGCCAAATTAGTAAGACGGATGGTATGGTAAGCCTCCCCAAGAACGCTCATGTGGATCCTTTGCCATGGTTTCTGTTTCTGCTTCTGTTAACCCGACGACGCTATCGACGCTTGCTGGTAAACGCATTCTCCTGGGCATTAGCGCGGGCATTGCGGCGTATAAAAGCGCGCTGATCGTGCGGCTGCTTAAGCAGGCGGGCTGCGAAGTGCGTGTCGTCATGACCAGCGGTGCCCAGGCGTTTATTACCCCGCTGACGCTGCAGGCACTATCCGGCGAGCCGGTGCGCACGTCGCTCCTTGACCCGGAAGCAGAAGCCGGGATGGGCCATATTGAACTCGCCCGCTGGGCGGATATCGTGCTGATCGCCCCGGCAACGGCTGACTTGATTGCCCGGCTGGTTCACGGCATGGCGGATGATTTGCTCACCACGCTGTGCCTGGCCAGTGAAGCGCCCAAGCTGATTGCCCCCGCCATGAACCAGGCCATGTGGCGCCACCCGGCAACCCAGCGCAATGTAGCGCAGCTGGGCGCTGATGGCTGGCAGCTCATCGGCCCTGCCGCTGGCGACCAGGCATGTGGCGATGTCGGCCCAGGGCGCATGAGCGAGCCTGAGGCCATTTTTGAGACGGTTACGCGTCACTTTTCTGGCGCTCCACAGCCAAGCAACAGTCCCCATGTGGTGATTACTGCGGGCCCTACCCGCGAGGCACTTGACCCGGTGCGTTATCTCTCCAACCACAGCTCGGGTAAAATGGGCTATGCCCTGGCCGCAGCGGCAGTGGCTCAAGGCGCCCGCGTAACGTTGATTAGCGGGCCCGTAGCGCTTCCCACGCCTGCTGGCGTAACCCGTATTGACGTTGAATCCGCTGAGCAGATGCATCAAGAAGCCATGCGCCTGGCGCCAGAGGCGGCGCTATTTATTGGCTGCGCCGCCGTTGCCGACTACCGCTCGGCCTCACCTGCCGAGCATAAGCTCAAAAAGCAGGCCGACAGCGACACGCTTACGCTCACGCTGATCAAAAACCCGGACATTATTGCCGATGTGGCCGCCCTGCCTGCGGGCAAGCGCCCTATGGTCGTAGGCTTTGCCGCAGAGACGCAGCAGCTGGAGCAGTACGCCCACGATAAGCTTAATCGCAAGGGGCTTGATATGATTGTCGCCAACGACGTCTCTCAGGCAGGCCTGGGGTTTGGCAGCAACGACAATGCGGCGCTGCTACTCTGGCGCACGGCGCAAGGCACCGAGCACCGCCTGGAAGCCCCTCAGCCCAAAACCCAGCTTGCGCAGGGCATCATCCGCCAGGCGCTGGCGTTGCTTTCTTTATAACAGCTGTTTTCAATAGCGGTTTTTTCAATACCTGTTTTTAACAACTGTTTTTAATAGTTTTTTTAATAGCTTTTTTAATGTTGGAGCCATTCATGACTACCCGCCCCCGTCTGCAGTGCAAAGTGCTTGATGAGCGCCTGCATGACTATATGCCGCACTATGCGACCGAAGGTTCCGCTGGCATGGATCTGCGGGCGCTGCTCGACGAGCCGCTGACGCTGCAACCTGGTGAATGCCAACTCGTACGAACGGGTCTTGCCATCTATATTGAAGACCCGAGCCTTGCCGGAATGATCCTTCCCCGCTCGGGCCTTGGCCATAAACATGGCATTGTATTGGGTAATCTGGTGGGTCTGATCGATTCCGACTACCAGGGTGAGCTGATGGTATCGGTATGGAACCGAGGTCAGAGCGCCTTTACGCTGTCGCCTTTTGAACGGCTGGCGCAATATGTGCTCGTTCCCGTGGTGCAAGCCGAACTTTCTATTGTGGATGCTTTTACTGACTCCACTCGGGGCAGCGGTGGCTTTGGCAGCACTGGCCGTCAATAACCGCCCTGGCCATCAACACCGACAAGCGCAAGCCCGGCTAACGTTACGTAGCACTAACATTACGTAGTAACAGGAAGAGCGAATGGACGTACCTGCTTCGATTTTTCGTGCTTATGATATTCGCGGCATCGTCGATAAAACGCTGAGCGAATCCACCACAGAATGGATTGGGCGTGCCGTGGGTGCCGAGGCGGCGGCGCGCGGCGAGCAAACCGTTATCGTTGCCCGGGATGGGCGCCTGTCCGGAGAGCGCCTGCAAGCGGCACTGATCCGCGGCCTGACAGCCGCTGGACGCGACGTTATCGATATCGGCATGGTACCCACGCCGGCACTCTACTTTGCCACTCACACGCTGCCTGAGAGCCGCTCTGGCGTAATGGTCACCGGTAGCCACAACCCGCCAGACTATAACGGTTTCAAAATCGTTCTGGCCGGGGAAACCCTGTCAGGAGAAGCCATTGCCGCGCTTTTTGAGCGCATTCAAGCCGGCGAGCTAACCACTGGCCAGGGCAGTGTTCGTCAGCACGATATTCGCGACACCTACCTCACGCGCATTCTGGAAGACGTGCACGTTAAGCGACCCTTAAAAGCGGTCGTGGACTGCGGCAACGGTGTGACTGGCGAGCTTGGCCCGCAGCTGATCGAGCGGCTAGGGGTCGAGACCACGGCCTTATTTGCCGATATTGACGGTCATTTTCCCAATCATCACCCCGACCCCGGCAAGCCAGAAAACCTGCAGGATCTAATCAAGAGCGTTCAGGTAACCGGTGCCGATATCGGGCTTGCCTTTGATGGCGATGGCGACCGGGTGGGCGTAGTCACCCCGCGCGGCAGAATCATTTACGCCGACCATCTGCTGATGGCCTTTGCCACCGACATGCTTTCGCGCAACCCGGGCGCCAGAGTGATTTTTGATATCAAGTGCACCGGCAACCTTGCCCGCGTGATTAGCGAGGCTGGCGGCGAGCCTGAGATGTGGCGCACCGGCCATTCGCTGATTAAAGCGCGCATGCGGGAAACCAACGCTCAGCTGGGTGGGGAAATGAGCGGCCATATTTTCTTCAAAGAACGCTGGTATGGTTTTGATGACGGTCTTTACGCCGCCGCACGTCTGCTGGAAATTCTGGCGCTTTATAACGAAGATGCAGACGCCTTTTTTGACCGCTTTCCTCAGGATCTAAGCACGCCAGAAATCAATATAATCGTTAGTGATGAAGAGAAATTTGGCCTGATTGAAGCGCTTGCCCGCACGGGCGACTTCGGCGAAGGTATCAAAACCACGCTGGATGGCATTCGTATCGACTACGCCGATGGCTGGGGGTTATGCCGCGCCTCCAATACCACTCCGGCGTTAGTGATGCGCTTTGAGGGGAAAAATGCTGAAGCACTGGCGCGTATAAGGGAACGCTTTGCCAACGCCTTAGCACGCGTTGCGCCTACGCTTAAGATTCCCGAAACGCCGGTTTAAGCGCACTTTGGTAAGCGCAACACGATAATAATAGCCGTTAACCACGTACTATCTAAGCAAAAGAACACTGGACAAAAGAAAACAGTAAGCAAGGGACAACACTATGAATTCAGCCAGTCGCGACCCCCAGGTCGTTGTGGAGGTGCTTTCCGAGGCGCTTCCCTATATTCAGCAGTTTTCCGGCAAAACCGTCGTGGTCAAGTACGGCGGCAATGCGATGACGGAAGATACCCTGATCAACTCGTTTGCACGCGACATCGTGCTGATGAAAGAGGTAGGTATCAATCCCGTGGTCGTCCACGGCGGCGGTCCGCAAATCGGTAGCCTGCTGGAAAAGCTCAATATCGTATCGCGCTTTGTTAACGGCATGCGCGTGACTGACTCGCAAACCATGGATGTCGTTGAAATGGTGCTGGGCGGTTTGGTCAATAAAAGCATCGTCAACCTGATCAATCAAAGCGGCGGCAAAGCGATTGGCTTAACGGGCAAAGATGGCGCTCAGATACGCGCCCGCCAGCTGAAAGTCGAGCACCAGAGCCCGGAAATGACCGTACCGGAAATTATCGATATCGGTCACGTGGGTGAAGTTGAGTCGATCTCAACTGATTTGATCGAGATGCTCGCTGCCCGCGATTTCATCCCCGTGATCGCCCCGATCGGCGTAGATGGCGAAGGCCATAGTTACAACATTAACGCCGACCTGGTGGCTGGCAAATTAGCCGAGGCGTTAAATGCCGAAAAGCTGATGCTGCTGACCAACGTAGCGGGATTGATGAATGGCGAAGGCAAGGTATTGACCGGGCTAAGCACTCTGCAGGTAGATGCCCTGATTGCCGACGGCACCATCTATGGCGGCATGTTGCCCAAAATACGCTGCGCGCTTGATGCAGTGAAAAATGGTGTTAACAGCGCGCACATTATTGATGGGCGTGTGCCACACGCGGTGTTGCTGGAAATTTTCACCAACGCCGGGGTCGGCACTCTCATCACTGACGCGAGCTAACCGCGACGGAGGGCTAACGTCATGAGCGACGATCAAAAACCTCGCCGCCGCGAGCAGATTCTTCAGGCGCTTGCGT
The DNA here is from genome assembly GCF_052376775.1 of Halomonas sp. AOP43-A1-21. Classification (NCBI taxonomy): domain Bacteria; kingdom Pseudomonadati; phylum Pseudomonadota; class Gammaproteobacteria; order Oceanospirillales; family Halomonadaceae; genus Halomonas; species Halomonas sp. AOP43-A1-21. The sequence goes on from NZ_JBQSWC010000005.1 coordinate 102,627, forward strand.
TAATGCTTGAAGAAGATAGCGGAAAACGAATTACTACGGCCGCCCTGGCGCGCCAGGTAGGCGTTTCTGAGGCAGCACTTTATCGCCACTTTCCCAGTAAAGCGCGGATGTTTGAAGGCTTAATCGACTTTATTGAAGAGAGTATTTTTGCGCGTATTACGCGGATTCTGGAAGACGTCCCTGAGGCCACCGCACGCTGCGGCACGATTCTGGCGCTATTGCTGGGCTTTGCCGAGAAAAACCCTGGGCTTGCTCGGGTGATGGGCGGCGACGTTCTGACCGGCGAAACGGCGCGTCTGCGCCAGCGCGTTCATCAATTGTTTGAACGCTTGGAAATGCAGCTAAAACAGATCATTCGCGAAGCGGAACTGCGCGAAGGCCGCCGCCCGAGCATTCCAGCACCGGCAGCCGCTAATTTGTTAATCACCCAGGCGGAAGGCCGCATCTCGCAATATGTGCGTAGCGATTTCAAGCGGCTGCCCACAGAACACTGGGAAGACCAGTGGGCATTTTTAGCCAGCCAACTACTGCGTGAAGTGCCCCAACCGGCTTAACTGCGCATGTGGCCAACAGCGCAGTTGGCCACTCTTTTTCGCTTATACGCTGCCTCGCCGCTGGCGAAGAGAGGCATTTTACATTCTCCCACCTAGCACAACATTGTAGTCGCCCAACTCTTCAAGTATTGCTTTAGCTATCAATTGAAGTAACAGGAATATCCATGGACTTAACGATTAGACAGGCGACTGTTGAAGATGCTGACGGGCTCGTTGATATTGGACGTCAGACTTATATTGAAACGTTTGCTGATTTCTATCCGCAAACGGTTATGAGCAAGTATCTAGACAAAGCATTTTCTGTCAGCCAACTGGAAAATGAATTAAAGCATACACAATCCCAGTTCTGGCTATTGGAAGTCGAGGGCCTATGCGCAGGCTATTTAAAGGTAAATTGGGGAAACGCTCAAACGGAGATGCAGGAAGAGTCAGGGCTAGAAATTGAAAGAATTTATCTCGCGCGCAAGTTCAAAGGAGCAGGATTCGGCAAGCGGCTTTTCGAGAAAGCCAGAGAAATTGCCAAAGCGCTTGATAGAACATATTTGTGGCTAGGCGTCTGGGAAAACAATCAACAAGCGATAATGTTTTATCAGTCGCGAGGATTTGTTGTCATCGGTTCGCATAATTTTCAGATGGGTGATATTTGCGATACGGACTACATAATGAAGCTAGAACTAACTCGCCAATAGCTGCTCTTAAGAACTTATCAACTTCCCTTTAATCTCTTAGACCTTAGGCAACCCAACCATCCACACTTCGGAGGCTGGCGATGGGCATACCGCCCATGCCATATCAACCACCTCGCCAAAGGAAGGCTTCTTTTGAATATTACCCACCTTGAACACGCGGTTATCGCGCTGATCTTTCAAGCCTTGCTTTGGCCGTTTGTGGGCCGCTGGGTGGCGGGCTCGTTGATTGTGGCGGTATTTTTAGGGCGTGAGATTGCTCAGCATGAATATGCGGGCGGCGGGGCCAATCAGGTTGGCTACTTTTATGGCTTATTCAACCACTGGTCGCTGGATTCATTTTTGGATTTCACGGCCCCGGCTCTCGCCTGTGCCTGTGTGGCGTCAATCATGCCGGGCAGCTGGCTGTGGAAATACATCAAAGCGCGGCGCCAAAAATAGCCATGCACACCTAGGCGGCCATAAAAAACCGGCTCTCTAATCGATAGAGGCCGGTTTTTTTCAAACGATGCAACGTTCTGGCGAGGCAAAGCTGACTATGTAGGCTTACGCCGCGATAGCATCGCCCATTTTTTGGCGCAGCTTTTTCATCGCGTTCTTTTCAAGCTGACGGATACGCTCGGCGCTTACGCCGTACACATCGGCCAAGTCATGTAATGTCGCCTTATTATCGGTGAGCCAGCGGCGCTGCAGAATATCCCGCGAGCGTTCATCAAGGCCTTTCAAGGCAAGCTGTAAACGGCGCGTTGAGTCTTCCTCAAAGTCGCTGTCTTCAAGCTTAGTCGCCGGGTCCGCTGAGGCATCATCCAGAAAATAAGCCGGCGCCTGGTAAGCGCTCTCTTCATCGTCGTTGGGCGCAGCATCAAAGCCTGCATCATAAGCAGATAGGCGCCCTTCCATATCGCGCACTACCTCGGGCTTAACATCGAGATCTTTGGCGATGGCATCGACTTCATCGTTATTCAACCAGGCAAGACGCTTCTTGGCGCTGCGCAAGTTAAAGAACAGTTTACGCTGGGCTTTGGTAGTGGCGATTTTAACGATCCGCCAGTTACGCAGCACAAACTCGTGAATTTCCGCTTTGATCCAGTGAACCGCAAACGAAACCAGGCGCACCCCTTGATTGGGATCAAAGCGCTTGACGGCTTTCATCAAGCCGACGTTACCTTCCTGAATCAAGTCAGCTTGGGGCAGCCCATAACCCGAATAACTGCGCGCGATATGCACCACAAAACGTAGATGCGACAGTACCAAGCGGCGTGCTGCCTCTAAATCGCCATCATCATACAGGCGGAAGGCAAGCTCGCGCTCTTCTTCAACAGTTAGCACCGAAATGCCGTTAACCGCTCGAATATAGCCGCCCAGGTCATGACCTGGAGAAAGCTGTCCCACCGGTAGAAGACTAGTGCTCATGTGCAGGTGGTCTCCCTTCAAACCTATCGTGGTTGACGTACGTGGTTGAAATCACTACGTGGTTGAAATCAAATCGTACGCCTCAATTAACAACTAAGACCTTACTGAAAAAGCAAGGTTCACTTGTTTCGTTTGGCATTTAACGCCAACATCCTTGGGCTAACTGTATCCAGGGTAATTAACCATTGTTACGGTTAGCGGACACCGGCTAATCACCTTAGCGTGGGCGAATGCTGGAAAGATGACGAGTTACTGCAAGCCAAGCGCCCAGCCAGCCTAGTAGCGTACTGCAGGATAGCAAAATTATAGAGCCTGTGATATCCAACTGTGGTAATGAAAAGCTTGCGCCGTAACTTGCGGCAAGCGCCGCCACAGGAAGCGATAGCCAGTGGTTGCCCAACCCCAGTAAACCTAACGATAAAATCCCGCCTCCCAAGCCATACCAGGCGCCACTGTATAAAAATGGTCGACGTACAAAGGCATGGGTCGCACCAATCAGCATTACCACTTCGATTTCCCGTCGCCGGCTTTCAACCGCCAGACGAATCGTATTGCCTACCACTAGCAGCACGCCCAGCCCAAACAGCATGCCTAGCGCTAACGCCACCCGCCGCCCAAGCGCTGCCAAATGGCGTAACCGCTCAACCCAAGCTAAATCAACCCTGACTTCATCGACTCCGGTCAGGGCTTCCAGTGTCATGGCCAGCTGTTGCATGGCCGCTGGTTCGACATCCTGGGGCCTAACCACAATACTCGCTGGGAGCGGATTGTCATCAAGACCTGCCAGCACATCATCCAACCCCAAAGACTGCTGGAACTCGGCCATGCCCTGCTCGGCACTGATCATACGCGTATCGAGGACCGCCTGCTCAGCACTTACCGCCTCTTCAATTCTTACCGCCTGAGCCGCATCGACGGACGTCGCCAGATAGACGGTGAGAGTGGCGCTTTCATCAAGCTCTGCATCCAATAATCGAGCGCTGTCCAGGGTTAGCCATAGCGCGGCGGGAAGCACCAACGCAATCGCAATCGCGAGCATGGTAAGCAGGTTGCCGACCGGATGGCGCACCAGCCGATAAAAACTGTCCCAGCTCATCGCCCGGTGGTGGCGCCCCCAGGCGCGCATGCGGCTTGAAAACCGGGTTTGCTGGGAGTTTGCCCCACGCCGTTTGGGCGCCTCCTGGCGTGGCACGGCCGCGCTACGCTTTGCCCGGGGTGCTGCGCCGGTTGGGCGCCTAGGTGTCGTGGCACGCTTCATACGGCTCCCTCATCGCCGACCAGGCGCCCATCGCGCAGGCGTAAAATACGGTGCCGCAAGCGCGCAATCAAGGCAAGATCGTGACTTGCAATCATGACCGTCGTCCCGATGCGGTTGAAGTCCTCGAACAGCGCCATGATGTCTGCGGAAAGCTGCGGGTCCAGGTTGCCCGTCGGCTCGTCGGCAAGCAGCAGGGCAGGCTTATTAACGACCGCCCGGGCGATGCCCACCCGTTGCTGTTCACCGCCGGAAAGCTCGACAGGTAACGCTTTTTCACGATGGAGCAGGCCAACCTTATCAAGCGCAGCGCGGACACGGCGCGCCGTTTCCCGTGGTTCAATACCCTGAATTTCCAGCGGCAGTGAAACGTTGTGAAACACGCTTCTATCAAACAGCAGCTGATGGTCCTGGAAGACCACGCCTATCTGGCGCCGATAGAAAGGCACCTGGCTTGAGTGAAGCTGCGCGATATCATGCCCTGCCACGACAACTCGACCACGGCTGGGCTTTTCAAGGCGCATAATCAGGCGTAACAAGGAGCTTTTACCCGCGCCGGAATGGCCGGTTAAAAACACCATTTCACCGCGCTCCACACGAAAATCCAGGTGCGCCAGGGCTTCAAAGCGTCCTCCGTAGCGCTTACCGACGTGCTCAAAAGCGATCATGCGCTGGCATCATCCCCTTGGCGATCAAACAGCGCGTTAACAAAGTCATTGGCTTCAAAGGGGCGCAGATCATCCAGCCCTTCACCCACACCGATAAAGCGAATAGGGGTTTTGAGCTGCTTCGCCAGCGCAAAGATAATCCCGCCCTTCGCGGTGCCGTCCAGCTTAGTCAGCGTGATGCCGGTCACGGGAATGGCCTCATTGAACGTACTCGCCTGGGCGATAGCGTTTTGCCCGGTGCCAGCGTCCAGTACCAGCATCACTTCGTGGGGAGCGGTGCCATCAAGCTTTTGCATGACGCGATGGACCTTTTTTAGCTCTTCCATCAAGTGACTCTTGTTATGCAGGCGCCCTGCCGTATCGGCGATTAGCACATCTACGCCGCGCGCTTTGGCGGCGGCTACCGCATCGTATATGACCGAGGCGCTGTCGGCGCCGGTATGCTGAGCAATCACCGGCACGCTATTGCGCTCACCCCATACTTTAAGCTGTTCAACCGCCGCCGCACGGAAGGTATCGCCCGCCGCGAGCATCACGCTTTTGCCTTCACGCTGAAAGCGCTGAGTCAATTTGCCAATCGTGGTCGTTTTACCCACGCCGTTCACCCCAACGACCAGAATAACGAAGGGGCCATCCTGTGACTTATCCAGATCAAGCGGCGTTGCCACTGGCCCAAGCATGGCAGCTAACTCCTCCTGCAAGCCACGGTAAAGCGCTTCAGGGTTATTAAGCTCCTTGCGCGACACACGCTTCTCTAGACGCTCAATAATCTCGCTGGTTGCCTCAATGCCCACATCGGCCATTAATAGCTGAGTTTCCAAATCCTCTAGCAGCTCGTCATCAATCTGTTTTTTACCCAAAAACAGATCGGAAATACCGTCGGCTAAATTGGCGCGGGTTTTACCCAGGCCTGATTTAATCCGCGCAAACCAGCCCTGTTTTTCGCTCTTGGCAGCCACCGGCTTCTCTTGAAGCTCGGGCTTCTGCACAGGCTGGATCTCAGGTTCCGGCTGCACTGGATCGATTTCAGGTTCAGGAGCAGGTTCTGGGCTAATTTCTGGCGCAGGCTCCGGTTTGATCTCAGGCTCAGGCGGCTCCGGTTTAATCTCAGGCTCAGACGGCTCTGGCTTAATCTCGGGCTCAGACGGCTCTGGCTTGATCTCGGGCTCAGACGGCTCCGGCTTGATCTCGGGTTCAGACGGCTCCGGTTTAATCTCAGGCTCAGACGGCTCCGGCTTGATCTCGGGCTCAGACGGCTTCGGTTTAATCTCAGGCGGAGCAGGCGCTGGCTCAAACTCTTGCTTGGCTTCCGGCACGGTGTTTTCAGCGTCGGCTAGCGGCTTCTGCGGCGATTCATCAAGCAGCTCATCATCGTTGAGTTCCTGAGGGAGTTGCTTTTGCTGCTCCTGTTGGGAGTCGTGCTTTTTCTTACGCTTGAAAAAACCAAACATGGGTGTCATCCGACTTAAAAGGTGAACATTGTGACCATCCTACCACCGCCAACCAAGACTTTGGATAAGCAGCCCGCTACAATCCACTATATGACACGACAACGCTCCTCTCGCCCAAACACTCGTTCAAGTACTCATTCAGGTACTCGCTCAACCGCTTCCCGTGGTGCGCCCACCAAACAGCCCGGTAAGCTACGTATTATCGGTGGTGATTTTCGCCGTCGCCAGCTACCCGTGCTTGATCGCCCCGGCCTGCGTCCTACCCCGGACAGGGTGCGCGAAACGCTGTTTAACTGGCTAGGCCAGCAGCTATACGGCCAGCGCGTGCTGGACCTGTTTGCGGGCACCGGCGCATTGGGTATTGAAGCGCTCTCGCGCGGCGCGGCCCATGTTGACTTTATCGAACGTGACAGCAGCGTGGCGGCTTATATTACCCAAAATCTGGCGACTCTTGGCGCCACGCGTGGCCATGTGACTACCCGTGACGCTGAGGCTTTCCTTAACCAGCCTTCACAACCTTTTGATCTGGTTTTTCTTGACCCGCCCTTCAATCAGGGGCTTGCCGCCAACTGCTGCAGCGCTCTAGAAAGCCGCGGCTGGCTTACTCAAGACGCCATGATATATCTGGAAACCGAACGCGCCCTCACGCCGGTTATCCCGGCGAATTGGCAGTTACACCGCGAAACTCAAGCGGGGGAAAGCACCGCTCGGCTCTACCTGCGACAAACTCCCTAAACAGCGCTTGCCGATAATGGCCACGAGCGTTACGCTCGCCACATTCACCCCTGTTGGCAAGCCTGTCGTTTGTTTTTATAACCTGTGTTTATAATCTGGAGATTTACATGAGCCTGGAACTGTTCAATCAGCTTGAGCAAAAAGTCACCGATACGGTGGACGCACTGGAAATGATGAAGCTGGAAAACGAAGAGCTGCGCGATGAAAATGCCAAGCTTAAGCAAGAGCGTGAAGAGTGGGAACGCCGCCTGAACAGTCTACTGAGCAAGTTTGAAACCAGCGATACGCCGAGCACCACTAGCTAAGCGTACGTGACAGCAGTACCGCGTCTTCCCGCCCGGCGGTTCCCTGCACTGCCGGGTAGTAGCCTTTACGCAGCCCATCCACGCCAAAGCCCCAGCGCTTATACAGGCTAATAGCGGCCACATTGCCCGCACGCACCTCAAGCAGCACACGCTCACTTTGCCACTCGGCCACTTTCTGCAGCGCTGCATTCATCAGCCCACCGCCCACCCCAAGGTGGCGATGCTCGGGCAGTACGCCAATCGCCTGCAGCTCAGCATCAAAAGGTAAGCGCGCGACGATGGCATAGCCCACCAACTCCCCGGCTTGAATACACCCTAATACGCAGCTTGTCGCATCGGTTAAGGCCTCATGAAGCTGAGCATCACTGGCCCCGCTTTGGGCCTGCGCTTCAAGTGCCATCAACTGGGCAAGCTCGCTCTCCTGAAGCTCGTTTATCGTGCGCTCAGTCACGACTGCTTGGGCCTTTCTCAAGCGTCTGCCACTCTTGGCCAAGCACGTTTAAAGCAGGCCACAGTTCCCGCTTGGCCTGCGGATTCTGAATCAACCCGGCAAGCGACGGCCCTTGCCATATCGGCAGTGCCAGCGTTTGGCTGTGTGTTTGCTGAACGTTAAGCACCTGCCAAATCTCGTCGGTCTGTTGCGTCTCATGTTCGCCCCACCACAGCACACGCTCAAGCTTCCAGCCCTTCCGGCTTGCGCTACCCTCGATAAACGCTGAAAGCCCCTCGCGGGCTTCTTCAAGCGGCTCTGCGACTTCAAAAGCGTTGGCCATGGGCGGCCATTCAAACAGCATGATGCTGGGCAGTTCGCCCTGCTGAATGCTGGCAGCCTGCAAGATATTGCTTAGCAGCTGCTGCTCTTTAGGCGTGATATTGCCAGGGTGCAAACTCAGCCAGCGCTGGCCAATACACATGCAGGAAAGCGCAAAGCGCAGGGGCTTGGCAGAGGTTGCGGGTGTCGGTTTGGGCGCAGGTGATACTGCTTCTTTTTTAACGGGCGGCTCAGCGACCGGCGGGGCCTGCCCAAGCAGGGCCCGCACTGACAAAGGCGAAGCCTCAGGCGATGGTGTGCTTAGCTCAGCCGGTTTGGCTTCTTTGCGCGGCGGCGGTGCGTCATCAAGCACCGCTTGCAGGCGATCACGCGGAGGTGTTTTTTCCGGTGGCGTATCGTCCCACTCGCAGGCTTCGGTCGGCAGTGCATTCGGCAGCTGATAGCGCGACGCCCAGGCGGTAATGCCCATGGCGTCGAGGTAGTAACGGCGGGCAACTTCTGGTGTCACTGGCCGCCGCCACGACAGTTAGGTGAATCAGGACGCTCACCGCCCCGCGTCTGCCATTCAACCGGTGTATATAGATGTAGCGCCAGGGCGTGGACCGGTCCGGACAGTTCGTCGGCCAGCAGCGCGTAGATTTTCTGGTGGCGCTTCACCGGCATTAAGCCGTCGAAAATATCGCTTACCAGCGTCACCTTAAAGTGGGTTTCGGAGTTGGCGGGCACGTTATGCATGTGGCTTTCGTTTTCCACACGCACTGCTTCAGGCGCTAACGCCGCTAACTTCTGCTCGATCTGTGCTTGCACCGTCATGCATGCTCTCCTCGGTATTTAACGTTTTTATTGTACGCGCTTACTGGCTGCCAGACGACGTCCGCCGCTCAACAAGTGCACGCCGGGCGACAGAAATTCTTGAAAGGCTTGCCAGCAGCGCCAGAAAAGACGTAGCGGCTCCCAGCCACAGGGTTACCTGAACGGCCAAGCCAAGCGCCAAAGCGGCGCCCACCATGGCAACCCCCAGCGACTGACCCACCGTGCGGATAGTACTCATAACGCCCGATACGTTGGCGCTACGCTCAGGGGGCAGACTGCCCATCATTTCGCGATTATTGGGCGGCTGAAACAGGCCAAAACCGATTCCGCACAGCGCCGTGCGCCAAAGGCTTTCCGCCACGCCCATGGTTTCATCCACCAGCGCCAGCGCGATTAATCCAGCAATCAACAGTCCAAGCCCGGCGCTTGAAAGCACGCTTGGGTTAATGCGATCGGCAAGCCGGCCCGCTAGTGGGCCCACCACCATAATGGCGAGGGGCCATGGGGTAAACAGCCAGGCGGTTTCCAGCGGCGTAAAGCCCATTTGCTCCTGATAGAAAAACGATAGCGCTACAAACGTCAGCCCCTGACCAATAAACGCAAGCCCTGACGCCGATACTGCAAGGGTGAAGCGCTTTTCAGCAAACACGCTAAGCGGCAGCAGCGGATATGGCGCGCGGCGCTGACGGGCAATAAAACCTGCAAAGCTTGATACCGCCAACAGCACCCAGGCACCCACTTGCCAGAAAGGCGCCGCGTGGCCCACGGCATCCATGGCCAAAAAGAAGCTTGCCAGCATCAGCATGGAAAGCAGCGCACCCAAAAAATCGAAGCTGCCCTGGCGAGGCTTATCCTTTGGCAGGGCCCGGTTCGCCAACCATAGCGAACATAGCCCCAAGGGTAGATTGAGCGCAAACAGCCACGGCCAATCGGCAAACGATAGAATTACCCCGCTAAGCGTGGGCCCTGCGGCATAGCCGCCCGCCACGACCAGCGCGCTTAATCCCAAGGCGCTGCCCAGCAGACGCGAGGGAAAGATAGCCCGATAAAGCGCAGGGCCAATCGAGAGCGTGGCGGCAGCGCCCAGGCCCTGCAAAGCGCGAAACACCAGCAGCGCTTCCAGGTTACGGGAAAGCGCGGCACCCAGCGCGCCCAGCATGAAGGTGGTCAATCCAAACAGGTAAATATGCCTGCGAGTGACCAGCTCGCTAATCCCGGCAAATACCAGCAAAAACGCCGCGCACACCACCTGAAACATATTGGTGATCCATACCGCACGCGACGCCGATGCGTTTAGATCCGCGGCGATAGTGGGCAGGGCAAGATTGATCATGGTGGTATCCACCACCGCCATCAGCGTACCGGTAATCAGTGCCAGCACCGCTAACGCACGTTCAGGCCCGGGCAGGCCGTCGTCTCCAGGACGGGTTTCAAACAGTCGCATGGGTGGGATGTTCCTAAAACGAAACGACTAACACGTTAAAACCGGCCTAAGCCGGTTTTAACGTGTATGAACGCAGCCGCCTGAATGCGGTTACGACATTAGCTAACGCCGTGCGTTAATCCTGGTCGTTGTCGAGCAGCAACGCATCATCAACATCAGAAATTTCAAGCGCTGTCTCATCATCCAGGTCGATGGCGAGATAGCTGTGCTCAATGCGCAGAAATTCCTGAAATAGGGCCCAGTTAAGCGTTTCCGGCCACTGACGTTCGTCCTCTTCCCAAGCGCGCAGCTCGGTCTCGAGAATTTCGGCAAAGCGGTCACGTACAAAGGTTTCAAGCGCTTCCGGGGTGTCCATCTCAGGGATAAGATAAACGGTACTTTCACGTTCGACGTCGTCCAGTGTCAGGTCGTCGTCTCCCATGGTGGGTTCCAGCGCATTGATCCAGTCCACAAAGGGCTGGGTCGGCCTGACGCTCAGAGCGGAGCGGTTAAGCAGTTTCATGGGATTCTCCTCGCCGTCGAAACGTTGACCATTATGGGCGCTAAAACGCGCCCTTACCAACTTTTAGTCTACTTCGGGACGCATCGCCGGGAATAGCAGCACATCACGAATGGAGGGGCTGTCGGTAAACAGCATCACCAAACGGTCAATACCAATACCTTCACCGGCAGTGGGCGGCATGCCATATTCCAGGGCACGCACGTAGTCTGCATCGTAGTACATCGCCTCTAGGTCGCCCGCCTCTTTCTCGGCAGCCTGCTCACGGAAGCGCTCGGCCTGGTCCTCGGCGTCATTCAGCTCCGAGAAACCGTTGGCAATTTCACGCCCGCCCACAAAGAACTCGAAGCGGTCGGTGACAAACGGGTTGGCATCGTTACGTCGCGCCAACGGACTGACTTCGGCCGGGTATTCGGTAATGAAGGTTGGCTGGTCGAGCTTGTGCTCGGCTACTTCTTCAAAAATTTCCGTTTGGACTTTACCCAGTCCCCAGCTGTCCTTGACCTTGATGCCCAGTTTCTGGGCGGTTGCACGCGCCGCCTCCAGGCTATCCAGATCCGCATCGCTAATGCCGTCGCCATGATCCAGAATCGACTGCTTGAGCGTCAAACGCTTGAACGGCTGGCCAAAGTCGTAGCTTGCGCCCTGGTATTCAAGCGTTGTGGTGCCCAGCACTTCTTCGGCTGCGGTACGCAGCATCGCCTCGGTCATGTCCATCAGGTCGTTATAGTCGGCATACGCCCAGTAGAATTCGACCATGGTGAATTCAGGGTTATGCCGCGTCGAAAGCCCTTCGTTACGGAAGTTGCGGTTGATTTCAAACACCTTCTCGAAACCACCCACCACCAGGCGCTTGAGATAAAGCTCCGGCGCAATACGCAGGTACATGTCCATGCCCAGCGCGTTGTGGTGGGTAACAAACGGGCGCGCCGTCGCACCACCTGGAATCGCCTGGAGCATGGGTGTTTCCACTTCCATAAAGCCACGCGTTTCAAAGAAACGGCGCATGGAGCTGATCACCGCCGCCCGTGTCTCAAATGCCTTGCGCGACTGCGGGTTCATGATCAGATCGACATAGCGCTGACGATAGCGCGCCTCTTGATCCGTCAGGCCGTGGAATTTATCCGGCAATGGACGCAGGCTCTTGGTCAGAAGCTGGGCATCGACCATCATCACGTACAGATCGCCCTTGCCGGATTTATGCACCGGGCCGCGGGCCGCCACGATATCACCGATATCCCAGCCCTTGATGTCTTCAAGCACATCCGCCGGCAGGCCTTTTTTATCGACGTAAAGCTGGATCTGCCCCGCCACGTCCTGAATAACAATAAACGGGCCGCGCTGGCGCATAACACGCCCCGCCACCGACGCCTGGTGGTCCAGCGTCTCCAGTTCGGCTTTGTCTTTATCGCCCAGCAGGTCTTGCAGCTCGACGGTCAGGCTATCGCGGCGGAAGTCATTTGGGAAAGCGCTCTTCCCTTGCTCTGCGGCCAGCTCACGACGCGCGGTGAGCTTGGCGCGACGCTCGGCAATAAGATGATTTTCGTTTTCAGGAGAAGACGCGTCTTGGTTAGCCATGGGGCACCCTATTCATGTTCGAACGCTAAAAAGATTACAAACCTTGCTTGAGGCTGGCGACGATAAACTGATCTAAATCACCGTCGAGGACCTTGTCGCAGTTGCTGGACTGTACGCCGGTGCGCAAATCTTTAATGCGCTGGTCATCAAGCACGTAAGAGCGAATTTGGCTGCCCCAACCGATATCGGCCTTGGAGTCTTCTGCCTCTTGCTTGGCGGCATTACGCTTTTGCATTTCATGCTCCCAGAGCTTCGCCTTTAACTGCTTCATGGCAAAGTCACGGTTAGCATGCTGGCTGCGCTGGTTCTGGCACGCCACTACAATCCCGGTAGGCTCATGGGTGATCCGCACCGCCGAATCGGTGGTGTTAACGTGCTGACCGCCTGCGCCGCTGGAGCGGTAGGTATCAACGCGCAGGTCCGATGGATTGATCTCGACCTCGAAGCTGTCGTCGACTTCCGGTGACAGGAAAACCGACGCAAAAGACGTATGACGGCGGCCGCCGGAGTCGAACGGGCTTTTGCGCACCAGTCGGTGCACGCCGGTTTCAGTGCGCAGCCAACCAAAGGCGTGGTCGCCCTGAACGTGAAGAGAAGCCGACTTGATACCCGCCACTTCACCGGCGGAAATTTCGGTTATTTCAGCCTTGAATCCGTGGCTTTCTGCCCAGCGCAGGTACATACGCAGCAAAATATTGGCCCAGTCCTGAGCTTCCGTACCGCCGGAACCCGACTGAATGTCCAGGTAGGCGTTGTTTTCATCCATCTCGCCGGAAAACATGCGCCGAAACTCAAGCTTTTCAAGCGCTGTCTGAAGGCCATCAAGCTCTTTGCGCACTTCTTCAACCGTGCCTTCGTCATCTTCCATTTCGGCGAGTTCTAAAAGGTCACGGCTATCGCCAAGGCCCTGATCCAGTTCGTCGATAGTGGCAACGATCGCTTCGAGTGAAGAGCGCTCTTTACCCAGCTTTTGCGCATAGGCTGGGTCGTTCCAGACATTCGGGTCTTCAAGCTCGCGAGAGACTTCTTCTAGCCGATCTTTACGCTCGGCATAGTCAAAGATACCCCCTAAGAACGTCTGTCCGCTCAGACAGGTCCTTGATCTGGTTATGTATCGGGTTGGTTTCCAACATGGATCGCCCTGGCCTTGGTCAATATGACACGGTTCAAAAGAAAGATGCGCCGCGATGGCGTCTTGGCTGGATGTTCCAAGCCAGCACCACAGCGGCGAAATTCTGAGAACGCATTGTAACGAAACCTGGCGCTTCTCGCATCCATCGCCATATACCGCCCATGATTAAACCCGGCTTTTTGCCGGGTTTAAGGGGTCATCTTATTAACGCTTAAAGCGCAGGTTTAAAAACGCTGTTTTAGAAACGCTGTTTTAAAAACGATAGGTTAGCTGGGCACCAAAGCCATGGGCTTCGTTTTTATAGTCCGCTGAGTAAGTTGCGCCGCCCACCGGCACACCACCGGTTGCAGGGCTTGCCAGCAGATCGCTACGCTCTTGCTCAAGCGAGGTACTACGCTCGGTCAAGTAGGAGTAGGCAAAATCAAGCGTCATGTCAGGCGTTGGGCTCCAACCAGCACCCAGGGAGAATATCCGCCGATCATCCGAGGGGATGCGCACGCTGCGGTCCTCATCGTTGGTAGGTGTGTAATCCAGCGTCACCCCGGCCCGCAGCGCGAGCGTTGGCGTCAGCTGATACTCACCGCCGGTCGCAAACGCCCAGGCATTGGAGTAGTTCTGAGGCTCTTGGGTAATCGTATCGCCTGCGCCGCCCTGCACTAGAATCTGGTCAAAGTGGCTCCAGCGCACCCAGGAGGCGCCAAACATCAACTTCAAACGGTCGGTCATTTGCTGAGTCAGCGAGAAGTTGACCGTTTCAGGCGTGGTGAGATCTAGGCTCGCACTGTCATCAGCGCGTACCACATTACCCGCCGGGTCACGGGCAACAAAGGAACCTTCCAGGGTGTAATCGACTTTCGAGCGGTAGGTTAAACCGAAGGTGGTCTCCGGCACGGGCTGGTAAATCACGCCTAGATTGTAACCCCAGGCTTCGTCTTCGCCCTCTACGCGTGAATCGATATCACCGGCGGCATTGAATCCGGCACTGGAAGGCAGTTGACGGCGCAGCTCGCCGTCGACCTTGTTATAAGTAACGCCAGCACCCACGGCCCACTGATCGTTTAAGCGGTAAGAGACGGTCGGCTGAGCAGACATGACCGTGACTTCGGTGTAGTCGCCAAAATAGCGGCCCTGAAAGTTGCCTTCATACTCGGTTTTAGAGCCAAATGGGGCATATACACCAAACCCGAAAGCTAATCGGTCAGTCACCGGCTGGGCATAGAAGGCAAACGGCACCAGAGTGCCTGGCACCATATCGCCATCACTGCTGCCGGGAATACCGCCAACAGGTATCTGCGTTCCCGTCGGCGCACCGCCAGTAGCTACGCCTGAATCCAGGGTGCGGCTCGCCTGGACATTATCAATATCGGTATTAACGTTTAGATAGGTGCCACCTACCGTTACCTGAGCACGATCGAGAAACGACATACCCGCCGGGTTACCGTACACAATCGTTGCGTCGTTCACATTGGAACTGCGCCCAGCATGACCATAGCCCTGGCCACTAACACTCTGCTCGTTAACCTGGTAGCCGCCAGCGTTGGCTGTACTGGCGGTAAAGACAGCGGCTGACACCGCTGCTGCTAGCGTGAGCTTCTTAAATTTATTATTCATGGTTAGCCTCTTGTCCCAATGATCCTACGAATGGATGCATCCGCCTGCGCTTATTTATCTGCTTATTTTTTGGTGACTAGTTTTTATACCTCGGTCTTACCTCTCAGTTTTGGCCTAAAGTGTCTTTGGGTTCAAGGGGCAAACGAGCGTTTTATTTTGTTTTTTGCTTATACATTAGTCGCACGAGCGTTTTAAATCGTTGTTTTAGTCGTTTTAAGTCTTTTTAGGGAATTATTTAAGCACCTCGCTTGACCTATGTGTAACCCACAGGTTTTACACTTATGGCATTCAAATCGCTTAATCGGCCACCGGATTAATGCCAGAAGGAGGGCGCCATGAAAGTCAGCGAGCTTGCCAAACACGGCGGTGTTACTGCAGAGACAGTGCGTCATTACACCCGCGAAGGTTTACTTTCCCCAAAGCGCCATCCAGAAAACGGCTATCAACTCTTTTCAAGCACCGACCTTGAGCGACTGCACTTTATTCAGCGAGCACGCAAACTGGGATTTAGCGTAGCGGAGATACGCGACATTCTCCTGCATGCCGACCACGGCGACTCGCCCTGCCCGCTAGTGCGCGATCTGCTCGCCAGCCGCCTGCCGCAGATCCGCACGCGTATTGCTGAGCTTGAAGCGCTGGCCCAGCGCATGGAGCAGGCGCTGGAGTGCTGGCAGCACATGCCGGACGGCACGCCGGATGGGCATAGCCTGTGCCGCCTTATTGAAAGCTTCCCCGATGAGCCATCCACCCAGGAGGCGTTATGAGCGCTACCCCCGATTCGCGTCATGTGGCGCTTCGCACCGTTACCAGCATGAGCTGCCAGGGCTGCGTTAAGCGGATGCGCGAGGCCATTCAGGCAGAAGACCCAGCGGCTGAGGTGGTGGGCACCCCGACTGAAAAACGCCTTGAAGTTACGACAAGCCTGGACGATAGCCGCCTGGACGCGGCGCTTAAGAAAGCTGGCTACCCGGCCAGCAACGACCCCGCATCGCCAGCAGCGCCTGAAGCATCTCAAGAGGCGGCTGATATACCGGTCACGGCTGAACAGCGCCCCAAGCCAGGTCCCAATCTACGCCTGGCGATTAGCGGCATGACCTGCGCCAGCTGCGTTAAAAGCGTTCAGAATGCCTTGGAAAATACTCAGGGTGTGGAAGCCGCGAGCGTCAACTTCGCAACCCACACCGCCCAGGTAGTAGGCAGTGCCGATGCGCAAGCCCTTATCACCGCGGTCGCCTCAGCCGGCTACACGGCGGAGCCGATTGTGGATATGCGCGAAGCCGAACGCGTTCGCGCCGAACAGGACGCCACTACCTATCGCCAGCGGCTGCGGGGCAGCGCCATCGCGCTGACATTGGCCATTCCGCTGATGCTGAGCATGTTTATCTATCATCCGCATGTCATGGGCCTGGGCCGCGTTTACTGGCTGGTGATTGGCCTCTTGACCTTGGGTGTGCTCGCATTTCCAGGCCGACACTTTTTTGTTAGCGCGTGGAAGAATCTCAAACGCCATCAGGCCAATATGGATACGCTGGTGGCGATGGGCACGGGTACCGCTTGGCTCTACTCCATGGCGGTGGTGCTGTTTGCGCCCTGGCTGCCTGAAATAGCCCAGGGCATTTATTTTGAAGCCTCAGCGATGGTGGTTGGACTTATCCTACTGGGGAACGCCATGGAGCTTCGCGCTCGTGGGCGTACCAGCAATGCGTTAAAGCGCCTGCTTGATTTGCAAAGCCGCACGGCACGCGTCATTCGCGACGGCCAGGAGCAAGAGGTAGACGTGGATGAGGTACGTGAAGGCGATCAACTCCGCGTGCGCCCCGGCGAGCGCTTACCCGTCGATGGCGAAGTCACCGAAGGCCAGAGCCATATTGATGAGTCCATGCTGACCGGCGAGCCGCTGGCGGTCAGTAAGCAAACCGGCGATGACGTCAGTGCAGGCACGGTCAATGGCCAGGGCGGGCTGGTTTACCGCGCGACCCGTGTGGGCCGCGATACCCGCCTTGGGCAAATCACCGAGCAGGTCGCCAGCGCCCAGAATTCGCGCCCGCCGATTGGTGAGCTGGCGGATAAAGTATCGAGCATCTTCGTGCCGTCCGTCATCATTATTGCCGTACTGGCGGCACTTGTATGGTTTAACGTTGGCCCTGAACCACGCGTAATTCATATGCTGGTGGCGGCCACGACCGTGCTGATTATTGCCTGCCCCTGCGCACTGGGTCTGGCTACCCCCATTTCCACCATGATTGGCGTGGGCAAGGCCGCTGAACAGGGCGTACTGGTAAGAAGTGGCGAAGCGCTACAGACCGCCAGCAAATTGACCACGCTGGTGGTCGATAAAACCGGCACGCTCACCGAAGGCAAACCCAGCGTCACCGATGCACAGCTGTTTAGCATGAATCAAACCACTGCGCTGGGCCTGGTTCATGCCCTGGAGCGCGGTTCTGAGCATCCACTGGCAACAGCCCTTATCGCTTACGCGGATGCGTTGGGCGCCGCGCCTGCCGATATTCAAGGGTTTGAAAGCGTCACGGGCGGCGGTGTAAAAGCCGAAACCCGCGACGGCCAAGCGCTGCTGCTTGGCAATGCGCGCCTGCTTGAAGGCAGCGGCGTCGATCTTTCGCCTGCTCAGCAAGACGTCCACGCACTGCAAAACAAGGCGCGTACGCTGGTGTATCTGGCAGTGGATAATCAGCTAGCGGCGCTATTTGGAATTAGCGACCCATTACGCCACGATGCCGTCGCGGCGGTTAAGCGCCTGCAGCAGGATGGTCTGAACGTGGTCATGCTGACCGGTGATAATCAGCATAGCGCCGCGGCGATTGCCCGCGAAGTGGGTATTACAACGTTCAAAGCGGGCCTGACACCCGAGGACAAGCACGCCGAAATTGAGCGTTTACAAAAGGCAGGGGAAATCGTAGGCATGGTGGGCGACGGCATTAACGATGCCCCGGCGCTGGCGCGCGCCAACGTCGGCTTTGCGATTGGCCAGGGGACGGATATCGCCATGGAAAGTGCGGGGATTACGTTAATGCGTGGTTCGCTTCACGGCGTGGCCTCAGCGATTGAAATCAGCCGCGCCACGCTTGCCAACATCAAGCAGAACTTGGTGGGCGCCTTTGGCTATAACGTGCTGTGCATCCCAATTGCGGCAGGCTTGCTCTACCCCGTGACCGGCATGCTGCTTTCACCGATTATCGCGGGGGTCGCCATGTCGCTCTCCTCTATCACCGTGGTGAGTAACGCTAACCGCCTGCGGTTCTGGAAGCCCACTCAACAGGAGGTCTCATGAGCTTACTGGTTAACGCAGCGGGCCTTGGACTAATTGCCCTGGTCGTCTGGTGGTTCTGGCTAAGTTAACGGCTTGCGCCAACGCGCCTACCTAGCGGTAAGCGCCTCTTTTATCCAAAACGATTTTTTTACAAATCTTAAGACGTCACCCATAATGACATAAACATATGTCTCTATGGGTGACAGTGATGAGTCTTGAAATAAGCAGCATCGTCAATCGTGAAGGCTTTATCATCGCCGACGCGCTTCTTGATGAGCTGCATATCACTAAGCGTGAGTTCGCACATGCGATTGGGCTGAGCCACAGCGCTATCATCCGCAAGGATCGCCTGCATGCCGTTTCTACTCAGCAACGCTTACGCCAAACGATGGAAATCCTCAAACGCATTGAGCCTTGGGCAGGGTCGATAAGCGCTGCATGGTCCTGGTACCGCACCCACCCCATTGCGCCCTTGGGCGACCTCACCGCAGAAGAACTGGTCAGCCACGGTCGGGCGAATGATGTTCGTACTTATCTCTCGCACATTGCCGAGGGGGGTTATGCGTGAGCCTGCGGGAATTCGGCTTTCAATACCAAGGGATCGTCTACCGAGGTCATAATCCAAGGTGGCAGCATGCGCCAGCATCAGGAGAAGGCGCTGCTCGCAATGGAGGCCGCTGGAACCCTGCTGGCCTGCCCGCGCTTTATACCAGCGAACGTTTTGAAACGGCTTGGCTTGAAGCACAGCAAGGCTTCCCCTTCAAAACGCAGCCGCTAACGCTCTGTAGCTACGAGGTAGATTGCGGCCCGATTCTCGACCTGTGTGACTCAGCTATTCAAGCGCGCGTGCGCGCCCACCCAGCGACCTGGATACAAGAAGCCTGGTTAGATAAGAAGATAAGACGCGACCCCGTTATTGCCTGGGAAATCGCTGAGCGGTTGATCAACATGGGCTTCACTGGCATTCGTGTGCCCTCACAAGCGAAGGGGGCAACCAACCGAGATGTTAATATCGTTTTCTGGAAATGGTCGCACCAAGTGCCTACTAAGGTCTGCGTGATAGACGATGAAAAACGCTTGCCCGACGCGCCCCAATAGGCAGCTTGAAGAGTGGTGATTGCCAATTAAAGCGGCCATTCAACTCACGCCGATATACCGCCCCGGCTTATGGTTCAGGGCGATGATCAAGTTCAGTGTCAGCGCCCCCAGCACCGAGTAGCCAACGCGGTCTAACGGTAGCTGGGTAAGCGCCACCAGCAAAATCACCCCGTCGATGCCTAGCTGCACATAGCCCGCTCTCAGGCCGTGGCGGTCCTGCAGGTAGAGCGCCAGAATGTTGATGCCGCCAAGGCTTGTACGGTGGCGAAACAGCATCAGCATGCCAATGCCCATCAATGCCCCGCCCATGAGTGCCGCGTAGAGCGAAGGCACGCTTTCAAACTGCACCCAGCCCTGGGTTAATTCAGAAAATAGCGATACCAGGCCAATGGCGATAAACGTGCGCAGCGTAAAGCTCCACCCCATACGCTTGATCGCCAGGTAGTAAAACGGCAGGTTGATGGCAAAAAACCACAGCCCAAACCCCCACTGCGTCACGTAATTAAGCAGCAGCGCCAAGCCCGCAGTGCTGCCCGTTAGCAGCACCGCTTGGGTATAAAAAGTAACGCCGAGTGCCACGAAAAACGTGCCCAGCAGCATCGCCATCACATCCTCATATAGGCGGTGCGGGTCGTTGGGTAAATCTTCCATGCGCATTAAAACGCCCTTATGAAGTGTGACGGAGTGATGAACCGGGGTGATGTACGAGTTTTAAACTGTGCTGGCGTGTTCAACCATCAACTGCAACGACTCCCGGCCCCGCCAGCGGTTACGGTTAAGCTTGTAAGCGCAGTGCAGCGTATCGCCGATGGCGAACGCGGGCAGCTCGCCTGGAGTCAGGGCGCGAAACCAGATCGCTTTGCAGGTGATGGCGCCCATGGAGAGTTCGAGCATCAAGTGCGCGCCATCAGCACCCACCGGGCGAAGCGCCTCGACGATAAAACGCCCTTCAAAGAGCGGTGCGTCAAATTCACGCCCATACGGGCCCAGAGCGTCAATTTCTTCAAGCGTTGCCAGCGAAAGCTGCGCGGTGGAAAGCTCGCCGTCCGTCCATAGCCTGGGATAGAGCGAACGCCCCTCCAGCTGTTCCGCCACGGCCTTGAGAAACGCTTGTTTAAACACGTCCAAGTATTCGCGAGGGACACCCACTCCGGCAGCACCGCTGTGCCCACCAAAGCGTGGTAGCGCCTCTGGGGCCAGTTCAAAGGTACGCTGCAGCGCATCGCGCAGGTGCAAACCATCGATTGAGCGCCCGGAGCCGGTGAGCATATTGGGCGCCGCCGCCTGTGTCAGCACCAGCGCAGGGCGCCCGTAAGACTGCACCAGCCGGGAGGCCACAATGCCTTGAACGCCGGGGTGACCATCTTCCAGAAATACCACCACGGCAGGCTCATCGGCGATCAACGCACTGGCGGCCAGCACCCGCGCCTCTTCGGCCATATCCGCCTCAATCGCCTTACGCGACTGGTTATCCTGGTCCAGCACTTCGAGCTGACGGTTAGCGACGGCGTCGCTTTCGGCCAGCATGAAATGCAGTGCGGCGTAAGGGTCATCCAACCGCGAGCGCGCATTGATCCGCGGGCCCATCTGAAAAGCCAGGGTTTCGGCATTGAACGGCACGCTATCTGCGCCCAGACGTGCGGCCATGGCGCGCCAGCAGGCGGCGTCCATGCGGTTGATCAGGGTTAACCCGTAGCTCACTACGGCGCGGTTAGCCGGGCTTCCACCCAGCGACACACAGTCCGCCACGGTGCCCAGCGCCACATAGGAGAGCCAGGGCGAAAGCTTGGGCGTAGCGCTGGGCAGTGCGCCCCACTCCACCAATACGCCACGCGCCAACGACATCAACAGCCACGCCACCATGCACCCGGCGATGGTTTTATCCGGGTAGGCGCAGTCCGGGCGGGTCGGATTCACGCAGGCGTAGGCCGACGCGGGCGGGCCTTCCAACGGCAGCGCGTGGTGATCACTGACCACTACGTCAATGCCTGCCGCTTTGAGTCGCGCGATACGTGGCTCGTCGCTACTTCCGCAGTCGGCAGTAATCACCAGGGTCGGGAATGGCTTGAGCGCCAGCGTGCGCTCAACCAACGGCAAGCTGATGCCGTAGCCATCGTGAATACGGTGGCCAATCAGGCTGTGCAGTTTGTGCTCGGGCACACCAAACAGCTCAACCAGCGTGCGGCGAATGACGACGTGAGAGGTAATCCCATCCACATCGTAATCGGTCAGAATCCCGATGGATTCACCCTCCGCAACAGCCTGAGCAATACGTTCGGCGGCACGGCGCCCATCGGCAAGCTTTTCCGGGTGAGCCAGATAGCGCAGGCTGGGCGTTACCAGCGGAGCAAGCTCGCCCTGATAGCCGGGCAGCCGTGAGGCCAGAAGGCGCGCCTGAAGCTCGCTCAAGCCTTGTGCCTGGGCACGGGCGTAGACAGCCTCGTCCAGTGGACGAGGCTCCAGCATTAGCTGCGTAGTGTGCTGAGGCGTAACGGGCTGATTGGCATCTGGCAAAGCAGTCATCATGTGTTAACGACGGTTATCCGCAACAAACTGCTGTACGGCGCTCAACTCAGCAGGCAGTACCGTGTAGCGCTCTTCCCGCTCCAGCAAATCATCCATGTGTGTGGGCAGCGGTACGCCCTGGAAGCCTGCTTTTACCACCGCTTCAGCAAACTTGGCCGGATGCGCGGTGGCAAGCGTTATCATCGGCGTTGATTGATCAGCGCGGACACGTTCAGCAGCGCGGTAGCCCGTGGCGGTATGCGGGTCGAGCATTTCGCCGGTACGGTGATGCGCTTCGCGAATGACTTCCAGAATGGTGTCATCGTCCACACTAAAGCTTGAGAACTTCTCACGCAGCTTGGCAAGTGGCGCATCGGCAAGCGCGGTGGGCTCTTGCTGAAAGCGCTCCAGTAGTGCCGCCACGGCCGCGCCATCACGATCATAGGCATCAAACAGAAGACGCTCGAAGTTCGACGACACCACGATATCCATGGAAGGCGCGAGCGTTGCCTCAAGCTCCTTCTTGGAGAAGTCGTTGGCGGCAAGCGTGCGGTGCAGAATGTCGTTGGAGTTGGTGGCGATGATGAACTGCTTGACCGGCAGCCCCATCTTGTACGCCATGTAGCCCGCAAACACGTTGCCAAAGTTGGCCGACGGCACGCAGAAGCTGACGTCGCGATGCGGTGCACCCAGTGCCACGCCTGATGCAACGTAGTAAACGATTTGCGCCATGATGCGCGCCCAGTTGATCGAATTGACCGCCACCAGGCGTGTGCCGTTCAAAAAGTCCTGATTGGCAAAGCTTGCCTTGACCATGGCCTGAGCATCGTCAAAGTTGCCTTCAATGGCCACGTTGAACACGTTGTTGGCCAGTACTGACGTCATCTGACGGCGCTGCACTTCAGACACCCGCTTGTGCGGATGCAGAATGAAGATATCCAGATTGTCGCAGTGGCGACAGCCTTCGATGGCGGCTGACCCGGTATCGCCCGAGGTGGCACCCATGATTACCGCGCGCTCGCCACGCTTTTTCAAAAAGTGATCAAGCAGGCGGCCCAAAAGCTGTAGCGCGACGTCTTTAAACGCCAGCGTCGGGCCATGGAACTGCTCAAGCAGAAAGTGATTGGCGTCGAGCTGCTTGAGCGGCACCACCGCATCGTGGGTGAAGGTGGCGTACGCTTCGGTCACGATGGTGCGGAAAGTGTCGTCGTCGATCTCGCCGTTCACAAACGGCTTCATAACGCGAAAGGCAATCTCAGCGTAAGAGAGCCCGGCCATATCGGCCAGCGCTTCTTTCGAGAGAGAGGGCAGCTCTTCCGGCACGTAAAGGCCACCGTCGCTGGCCATACCGGTTAGTACGACTTCTTCAAACGAGAGCGCGGGCGCCTGCCCACGCGTACTGATATAGCGCATAGTGGGTTACTCCCCTTCGCTCAGGCTTTCCACGCGGATGCGTGTCACTGGCCCGGCGATATCGGCCATCGCTTCGATTTCGCGGATCGCTTCGTTCATCTGCTTCTCTTTAGTACGATGCGTCAGCAGAATAATCGGCACCAGCTCGCCTTCGGTCGCCTCTTTCTGGATCAGCGCCTCGATCGAGATGCCTTGTTCGGCAAGGATAGTGGCTACGCGCGCCAATACGCCGGGACGATCCACCGCCAGCAGGCGCAGGTAATACGCCGTGATGATGTCTTCCATAGGCATAATTGGCAGCTGGCTGACGTCTTCGTCAATACCGCTGAATGCCAGGTAAGGCACGCGGTAGTGATGGTCAGTGGAGATATCGCGAGCTACGTCAAGCAGATCGGCAACCACGGCAGAAGCTGTTGGTTCAGCACCCGCACCGGCACCGTAATAAAGCGTAGGACCGACCGCGTCACCCATGATAGCGATGGCGTTTTTGACGCCGTGCACGTTGGCCAGCAAACGCTCTTTGGGGATCAGCGTGGGGTGAACGCGCAGCTCAAGCCCCTGATCGGTGCGTTTGGAAATACCCAGGTGCTTGATGACGTAGCCCAGGTTATCGGCCTGTTCAACATCTTCAGCAGTAATCCGTGAAATGCCTTCAGTGAAGGCTTTCTCGAACTGGAGCGGCACGCCATAGGCAATCGAGGCCAGAATGGTCAGCTTGTGCGCCGCATCGATACCTTCCACGTCAAACGTGGGGTCGGCTTCGGCGTAACCCAGTGCCTGCGCTTCGGCAAGCACGTCTTCAAAGGCACGGCCTTCGTCGCGCATGTGCGTCAGAATAAAGTTGCCGGTACCGTTAATGATACCTGCCACCCACTCGATCCGGTTGGCACCCAGGCCTTCACGCAGCGATTTGATAACCGGAATACCGCCTGCAACGGCAGCTTCAAAGGCCACGATAACGCCCTTTTCATGAGCCGCCTTGAAGATTTCATTACCGTGAACGGCAATCAACGCCTTGTTGGCCGTCACCACGTGCTTGCCGTTGGCAATCGCGGTTAACACCAGCTCGCGGGCCATGTCGTAGCCGCCGATCAATTCGACCAGCACATCAACGTTAGGGTTATTAGCCACCTCGAAAACATCGGTGGTTGTGTTAATACCGGTAATATCGCAGTCAGGATGGATACTGCGATGAGCCACCTGCTCAATAACAATAGGGCGGCCTGCACGGCGTGCAATATCATCAGCGTTGCGCGTCAACACATTGAACGTGCCGCCACCAACCGTGCCTAGCCCACAAATGCCTACTCTTACCGGTTTCAAAATACATCCCCTTTCGTATAGGGCGCATAAAGCGCCCGGTCTTAAATCAGTGTCTCAGCGTCATCGTGATATAAACGACGATTCTATTTAGATAAAACTTACTTGGATAGAACTTACCTGGATAGAACTTACTTAAATAGGCTTACGCGTCGCCTAAGCCTAACATGGCAGCAAGCCTTTCTGGCGGTACAAAACCAGGTACCAGCTGACCGTTAGGCAGAATAATCGCTGGCGTGCCCTGAATACCAAGCGACATGCCTAACTCATACTGCTCGGCGACCGGATTATCACAGTCAGACGGGCCAGTTAGCTCTTGGCGCTGCTGAGCACGGGTCATGGCTTCGCTTGAATTACTTGAACACCAAGCCTGCTGTAGCGAGGTCGCCGCTGCGCTACCCATTCCCGCACGCGGGAAGGCCATATAGTGTACCGCAATACCGCGCTCATTAAGCTCAGGCACAGTTTCGTGCAGGCGCTCGCAATACGGGCAGGTCGGGTCAGTAAACACCACGACGGTTGCTTTGGGCTCGTCCACACCGCGATACACGATACGCTCGGACTCAGGCACAGATGCCAAGGCAGCTACGCGATCCTGATTTTTGGCCTGCTCGGTTAAATTGACCAGACCCGTTTCTGCATTTTCGAATAGATCGCCGACTAAAAAGTGGCTGCCCTCGGCGTTGGAATAAAACGATTCACCGCTTTCCAGAAGCACATGGTAAATGCCTTCTATCGGGGTTGCGGTTACCTGCTCAACCGGCATCTGCTGGCCGTTAACGCTGAGTGATTCGCGCAAGTAGTCGGTGGCAGCATCAGCGTGGGCAGCGATAGGTAAAACACTTGCCATGGCGAGTGTGAATAATGCAGAGCGTAAAGAGGGAGTAACCGTACGTTGGCGCATTCTTTCTTCAACCTCGCGGATGATGTTCAGCATGAAGATTTTCCAAGCGAGCCTGGGCAACATGCGTATAAATTTGAGTCGTGGATAAATCGCTGTGGCCTAACAGCAGCTGTACGACCCGTAAATTGGCCCCATGATTCAATAAATGTGTCGCAAAAGCATGGCGCAATGTGTGTGGCGACAGCGGACGAGTAATTCCGGCTGTGATCGAATGGGCCTTTATGCGATGCCAAAAGGTCTGCCGGGTCATGGCTTTATCGCCTCGCCCCGGAAACAGCGCAGACTTTGTCGGGTCACTCATTAGCGCAGGCCTGGCCGTTTTCATATAGTGCGCAAGCCAGTCGATGGCCTCTTCGCCCATAGGCACCAGGCGATCCTTATCCCCTTTACCGCGCACACGCACTACGCCCTGGCGCAGGTTCACCGCGTCTCCGGTTAACGACACAAGCTCCGATACACGCAATCCGCAGGCATATAGCAATTCCAACATGGTTCGATCACGCACGCCAAGCGGGGTTTCGATATCTGGCGCCATCAGCAGGCGCTCGACCTCCGCCTCTTCCAGCGTATTGGGCAACCCGGGAAGAACGCGTGGTAATTTCACTTCAGCCAGCGGGTCGCTCGCCACATGGCCGTGCAGGCGCGCCCAGCGATAAAAACTTCTAAGACTCGATAACAGCCGGGCGTTACTGCGCAGCTGATAACCCTGCTCCCGGCGGGCGTCGAGCCATACAGGAAGCTGCTGGAGGCCGGGGGATAATATATCGTCGCCTTGCGCCACCAGATAATTCTGCCACGCGGTTAAGTCGCGCCGATAAGCGGCTAACGTATGATCGCTGGCACCTTGCTCTAACCAGAGGGCATCCAAAAAGGCATCAATGACGCTCATACGTTAACGGCCCCTGAGTGATACGGGTACATAAACAAAACCCCGTCCCGCAAAGCGGTGACGGGGTCCTGGTATCTGGGCACAACGAATGCTCAAGACGTACGTCAAGAACAGGGCACGCCCGAGAAAGCGGCGTTTACGCCAGCTTTTCTTTGATACGTGCTGACTTACCGCTACGCTCACGCAGGTAGTACAGCTTGGCTTGACGCACGTCACCACGACGCTTGACTTCAAGAGAGTCAACCAGCGGGCTGTAGGTCTGGAAGGTACGCTCAACGCCAACACCGTGAGAAATTTTACGTACGGTGAAAGCGGAGTTCAGGCCACGGTTACGCTTAGCGATAACCACACCTTCAAACGCCTGCAGACGCTCGCGGGTGCCTTCCTTTACTTTTACCTGAACGACAATGGTGTCGCCCGGTGCAAAAGAAGGAAGCTCTTTGCCCATCTGCTCGTTTTCGATCGCCTGGATCACCTTGTTCTTGCTGCTCATCTTCATGCTCCTAAATAACGGAATGATTTGCCACGCAGTTGTGGAAGGGGCAAATCGTGATCCCGGCGCTCGAAACGAGCTTCGCGGGAGTCGTTATGGGTGACGCAGGTACGTAGGCTTGCAGTCAATAGATAAACGACGCGCCCTTGCCGTCCTGCACCGCCGCTCTGCACTATGTAGTTGAAAATAACCTACCTGGCGGACAGAGCGTGTTCCTCGATAAACTCGTTCAGCAACTTATGCTGCTCGGCATTAAGCTCGCGCCCCTTTAATAAATCGGGACGACGCTGCCATGTGCGGCCTAAAGACTGCTTTAAGCGCCAGCGCTTGATGGCTGCATGATTACCGCTTAGCAGCACATCCGGCACGGTCTTCCCGTCGATGATTTCTGGACGGGTATAGTGCGGGCAGTCTAGCAGACCGTCATTAAACGAGTCTTCGACAGCGGAATCCTGATGCCCCAAAACACCGGGAATCAGCCTTGCCGCTGCGTCAATCAGCACCATGGCGGGCAGCTCACCGCCGCTCAACACATAGTCGCCAATCGACCATTCTTCATCAATGTCACTTTCTACCACACGCTCATCAATGCCTTCATAGCGCCCTGCTACCACCACGAGGGGGCCTGCAGCGGCTAACGCCTGAGCACCTTTTTGATCCAGCTTGCGCCCCTGGGGCGAAAGATAAATCACGGTAGGCTCCAGGCCAGTGGCTTGATGTGCCCGCTCGCGGGCATCGTGAATAGCGCCACGGAGTGTATCGACTTTCATCAACATACCCGGGCCACCGCCATAAGGACGGTCATCCACACTGCGATGGCGATCGGTGGCGTAATCCCGCGGATTCCAGAACTCCAGGGCAATACGTTGCTTCTCAATCGCTCGACCTACTACGCCCTGCTGGGTGAGTGCATCGAACATTTCGGGAAACAACGACACCACACCGATCCACATTGCGGGCGTATCCAGGTTACTGCCAGAGCCTGGTGCTTGCGCATCACAGGTCATGTCACTGCTCAAAAGTCAGCATCCCAGTTAACGACCATACGGTCATCTTCCAGGCTGATTTCGACAATCACATCATCAGGCAGAAACGGTATCAACCGCTCGCGTTTGTCGATCGCGTCGTCATCGCCGCGAACCACCATGACATCGTTGGCGCCGGTTTCAAACAGATAGCTTATCCGTCCCAACCGCTCGCCGGCTTGAGTGAAAACAGCCAGGCCTTCAAGCTCATGCCAGTAATACTCATCGGCGGAAAGCTCAGGCAGTGCATCTTTAGGCAGCAAGATATCCGTCTGCGCCAGTGCTTCAGCGGCATTGCGGTCATCTACGCCCTTAAGCTGCACAACAAGGCCTTTACCTTGCCGACGTCCCTGAACAATGGCCATTCGCGTCAGGGTTTCCCCTTTACGCACCCACCATTCGGGGTAATCCAAAATGCTGTCCATGGGGCTGGTGTATGAATACACCTTGAGCCAGCCTTGCACCCCGTGAGGGCTGGTCAGCTTGCCTAACACCACATGCGTGTCGTCAGTATGGCTTGTTTCAAAACGCGTCATCGACGACCTCAACGTACAGCAGTCCAGATTCTACCGTGAACAGACTTATGCCTGTTTACGCGCTTCTTTAACCAGCTCAGCAACACGACCAGACAGCTGGGCGCCTTGGCTCTGCCAGTGAGTAACACGCTCTAGATCAACGCGCAGACGCTCTTCCTGACCACGGGCAACCGGGTTGAAGAAGCCAATACGCTCGATGAAACGGCCGTCACGGGCGTTACGCGAGTCGGTAACAGTCAGGTGGTAAAAGGGACGCTTCTTGGCGCCACCACGTGCCAAACGAATGGTAACCATACGATAACTATCCTTCGGTTGAGGTTACGAGAGTGGAAAATAGCGCAAACCGCCACCAGAACACTCATCATACTGTTTTCTTGATACGCCGCTCACTCAAAGATAAGTGCCTGCTTTGTATCATTTTAAGGCCTTCACGACCGGATATGACGGCAATGCTTGCGCATATTTTGCCAACACCCACGCATGAAGAGGCCGCATTCTACGCAAATGCGCCCGGATTGGAAAGCCTGACAGCCAGAAAACTCACAGGCCGTCAACCTTACCAACATCGCCGCAGCGCCTAAACTAATGTGCTTAGCGCCAGGGTAGGCCACCGGGACCACCCATACCGCCGCCACCCATACCGCCCATTCCACCCGGGCCGCCGGGACCACCACCGCCGCCCATCATGCCAGACATGCCGCGCATCATCTTCTGCATTCCGCCTTTCTTGCCCGCTTTCTTCATCATCTTCTGCATCTGCTTATGTTGCTTGAGCAGACGGTTCAGATCCGGCACCTGCAGGCCAGCACCCGCCGCGATCCGGCGCTTGCGCGAGCCATTGATCAGATCCGGCGTGCGGCGCTCTTTGGGGGTCATGGAGTTGATCAGCGCTTCAAGCTTACCCAGCTCCTTTTCAGGACCGGGGCCTTGGGCCATTTCCGCCATTTGCCCCATGCCGGGCAGCTTGCCCAGAAGACCACCCATGCCGCCCATCTTTTTGAGCTGCTGGAGCTGGTCACGGAAGTCTTCCAGATCAAAGCCATCGCCTTTTTTGACCTTGCTGGCAAGCTTGGCGGCTTTGTCTTTATCGACCGTGCGCTCGGCTTCCTCGATCAGCGACAGCATGTCGCCCATACCGAGGATGCGTGATGCAACACGATCCGGGTGGAAAGGCTCCAGGGCGTCGACTTTCTCGCCCACCCCCATAAACTTGATGGGTTTGCCGGTAATATGGCGCACGGACAGCGCCGCACCACCACGCGCATCACCGTCGGCCTTGGTGAGAATCACCCCGGTTAGTGGCAACGCATCGTGGAACGCTTTTGCGGTATTAACCGCATCCTGGCCGGTCATCGCATCGACGACAAACAGCGTCTCTTGCGGTGAGATCGCCTTATGCAGCGCCTGGATCTCCGCCATCATGGCTTCATCAATCGCCAAACGACCAGCGGTATCCACCAGCACCACATCGTGGAACTGGATTTTGGCGTGCTTGATCGCCGCTTCGGCAATATCAACCGGCTTCTGGTCAGAGCGTGACGGGAAGAAGTCGACTTCAACCTCTTTGGCCAGCGTCTCCAACTGATCAATGGCCGCCGGACGATAGACGTCGGCCGAGACTACAAGAACCTTTTTCTTCTCGCGCTCGCGTAGGTAGCGGGCCAGTTTGGCAACCGAGGTAGTTTTACCCGCCCCCTGCAAACCGGCCATCAGCACGACCGCCGGGGAGCCTTTCAGGGTCAGGCCTTCATTGGCCTCGCCCATAATAGCTTCCAGCTCCTGCTGGACGATTTTGACGAACTGCTGGCCCGGTGACAGGCTTTTGGACACTTCCTGGCCAACCGCCCGCTCGCGCACACGCTCGATAAAGGCTTTGACGACCGGCAGCGCCACGTCAGCTTCGAGCAGCGCTTTGCGTACTTCGCGCAGGGTGTCTTTAATATTGTCGTCGGTCAGGCGTGCCTGACCTTTGATCGACTTCAACGTCTGGGAAAGACGCTCACTGAGATTCTGGAACATGGGGCCTCTCTGCCTCCGTCGCTGTCGCCGGGCACCTACGGCCCTAGACTGATGTACATGGATTATACGCGCTCATGCCCTGAGTCTCCATGGCTGTCAGCGCCGACTAACGATGGCTGTGCGATACGGTTTCGATTGGTTATAGTAGTCAGTACACTTTAGTTCGACTGTTTTTCACTGCAACGCGCGAAACGCGCGCACGGATAGCATCATGCAGGCGCTGCCTCTCGCCACGATCGCTTTTGTATTTTATGTCGCCGCTGCTATCTGGCAGGGCATGACTCTTTTTCGCCGCGTACCGCCCCGCCAGGGTATGGTGCGCCTTCTCGGTGCCTTGGGGCTACTGCTGCACATTCCGGTGGTCGTGCAGCTTGTGAATCAGGCGCCCGGTTTACTGCCGGGGTTCACCACCAGCGCGACGCTATTTATGGCCGTCGCGGTTAACGTGCTGCTGATAGCCAGCCTTTTCAAGCCGGTCCTTAACGTCAGCATTGTTTTATTTCCGCTCGCCGGTGTCGCGCTGATTACCGCTACTTGGCTCCCCAGCCACGGCAGCCATGCAGGCCTCACACCGGGCATTCTGCTACATGCTATTAGCTCGGCACTGGCCTTTGCCATGCTGGCCATTGCGGCAGTGCAGGCGATACTCGTAGGCCTGCAGAATCAGGCGCTGCGCCATCATCATATTCGCGGTATCGTGCAGTCACTTCCGCCATTAACCACCATGGAGCGCGTGCTGTTTGAGCTGGTGTGGGCAGGTATTTTGCTGCTTACCCTCTCCATCATTAGCGGCTTTATCTTTTTAGATAATATTTTTGCCCAGCACTTATTACATAAAACCGTATTATCGTTGGGGGCGTGGATAATCTTTACCACACTACTTATTGGCCGCTATCGTTTTGGCTGGCGAGGCATGCGTGCGGTACGCTGGACGCTGGGTGGCTGCACGCTATTGGTACTGGCCTACTTTGGCAGCAAGTTTGTACTTGAAATACTGCTTAATCGCTAGGCAGACTTAGGCGGCCATGGTTGTCTTGACACACCATCCCCTACCTTCTACAAATCGAGCCTAATACGTCATAAAGGAACTTTCGACTTGAGCGACGACTTCCCTCTGGGGTTACTGTTCGGCCTACTAGGCTTACTGATAGTACTGTCTGCCTTCTTCTCCAGCTCTGAAACCGGCATGATGTCGATCAACCGCTACCGCCTGAGCCATCAGGCCAACAGCGGTGACCGGCGCGCCAAACGGGTCATGCGCCTGCTTACCCGGCCCGACCGCCTCATCGGCGTCATTCTGATTGGTAATAACTTCGTCAATAACCTGGCGGCGTCCATTGCCACTATTATTGCCATCCATTTCTTCGGCGACGTCTCGGGCCCGGCGATTTCTACCGCGCTTTTAACCATTACCATTTTGATTTTTGCCGAAGTCACGCCCAAGACCTACGCGGCGATCAAACCTGAACGCATTGCCTACCCAACCTCAATGGCGCTAGAGCCGCTGCTAAAGCTGCTGTATCCTCTGGTGTGGCTGGTCAACATGATCTCCAACGGGTTGCTGCGAATACTCGGCGTGAAAAGCGTGGAGAACGGTGGTGACAGCCTGACTCGCGATGAGCTGCGCACCGTGGTGCATGAAGCGGGCACGCTGATTCCTTACCGTCACCGCGCCATGCTGCTGTCGATTCTGGATCTTGAGAACGTCACGGTAAACGACATCATGGTGCCGCGCCACGAGGTGCTGGGGATCGATTTAGACGACTCGCTGGAAGATATTCTGACTCAGATTCGCACCAGCCAGCATACCCGCCTGCCGGTTTATAAAGGCGATATCAATAACATCATCGGCATGCTGCACTTACGCAATGCCGCGCGGTTTTTATCGCGCAGCGAAGTCACCAAAGCAGCGATCGTGCAAGAAGCCCGCGAACCCTACTTTATTCCCGAATCCACTCCGCTACATACCCAGCTGCTTAACTTCCAAAAGCAGAAACGCCGCATTGGTGTGGTGGTAGACGAGTATGGCGATGTCGAAGGGCTAGTCACCCTTGAAGATATTCTGGAAGAGATTGTGGGCGAGTTCACCACGGATGTATCTGAAGACGAAGAGATTCATCAGCAGGATGATGGCAGTCATGTAATTGAAGGCACGGCCAATATCCGTGAAATCAACAAGATGCTTGGCTGGCACTTGCCAACCGATGGCCCCAAGACGCTAAACGGACTGATATTGGAACACTTGGAGGCGTTTCCAGAAGGCCCTGCCAGCCTACAGATTGGCAATACCCGCATGGAAATCCTGGAGATTCGCGACAATTTGATTACATCGGCCCGCTGCTGGCAAAAAGTTCGCCTGCCCCGGCGTGGCGGATAGCGCTTGGAAAAGAAAAGATACTTCTAGGCAGAAACAGCTCTATAAAGAAGTAGCGCTAGAGAGCGCTCGAAAAGAGCAATTTAAAGAGCCGATTAGCGGTGACCAAGATCTTTATCGGCGGCCGCTTTAAGCACTCTTACTCGCGCTTCCAGATAGCTGCGTAGCGCCACGTCATTGACTTCCTGGGCATTAATCGGTGGGCCGAAATGCAGGCTAACCGGCGCCCGAAAGCGGCTTGGCCACTTCTTAAGCGCTTTACCATTGTAGTGAGATGTCCATGACCCCCAAAGCCCGGCAAGCCCTGCCGGAATCACAGGCACGTTATCGCGCGCCAAAATGGTTTCCAGGCCACGTCGAAAGGTATGAATTTCACCGTCGGGGGTTAACCGCCCTTCCGGAAATACCATGACCACTTCGCCACGATGTAGCGCCCGGCTGATTTCATCCAGCGTACGCCGCAAGGCGCCGGGGCTACGCCGCTCAGATTCAATGGGAATGGCGCCAACCAGCTGAAACCACCACTTGAGCCAAGGCGAATCGAAAATCGGCTGATCCATGACGAACCGAAGCGGCCGAGGGCTGCCGCCGCCCAACACCAAAGCGTCCATAAAGCTTACGTGATTACACACCACGAGCGCGCCACCCTGCCTGGGCAGGTGGTAGCGTCCATGAACATGCAAACGGTAGCACAGGCGCATAGCCAGATAGATCAGGCTACGTAATACCTGGCGAACACCGTTCATCCAACATCTCACGCTGCAGGCCCCCGATGCCGGAGCCCTGCCAGTACGGTGCTTACTAACTGATCAAGTAATTCATCCACTTTGAGCTGCTGCCCTTGCCAATAACCTAGCCGCTCATTTAAGCCTAGCTGTACAAGTCCGTGCACACTACCCCATAGGGTGCGTCCTAAACGGCGCGCCTCTAAATCATCAAGCGTGGGCTGATACTTTTTAAGGGCAGACTCAACCTGAGTAAACAGCGCTTCAATCAAAGCGCCTTGACGCTGATCCAGCTCACCCTCCTGAGCCAAGGGGTAATCAAACAAAAGCTGCCAGCGGTAACAGTCCTGCTCGGCGAAATGCCAGTACGCATGAGCAAGCGAACGCAGCCACGGCTCGGGGGCGTCCTCGGCTAATGACGTAATGGTATGCTGCAATCCTGCCAACGTTTCAACGTTGACGTTCTGCAGTAAGTTGTTAAAGCTGCCATACAGTTTGAGCAGCGTACTGGGTGCGCAGCCAACCTCTCTAGCCAGGGCACGCAGTGACAAACCATGGACTGGCTTTTCAGCCAACCACTCATCACAAACGTTCATGACCTGCGCATGGAGGGCATCGGGCGCATGCTGTCTAGGACGGGCCATGGCGATCTCTTCAGGTCAACGGCAAACAAATAAGAATGCCTCACCGCGCTTTAGCGTGAGCAAGGGGTAATATAGGATACCTTACATCGAACACTGTTTTCGACACTAAAACATTACATTTACTGCATTCTTATGCGTCTTTCGCTCTCCCATGACATGATTGCGTCGATTTGGCTTAAGGAGAAAGGCATGACGGGACGCCTACACGTGCAAAACTTAGCGCTTACGCGTCTTTTGCCCTCGCTTAAGGCGCACTCAGCGCTTGTGGAATCGCCCAATCTGGCGCCGCGCCAGCCGGTTTCGGCTATTCGTTTAGCGCAAGGTGAGTATCAGCTTGAGTCGCTGTTCTGGGGGCTTACGCCGCCGTGGCTGACGGTGCTGGATCACGCTCCCCACTGCGCCAGGGCCGAGACCCTTAGCTCAAAGGCCATGTTTTATGAGGCTTTTCAGGCCAGGCGCTGCGTTATTCCGGTAAGCGGTTTTTATATCTGGAAAGCGCTGCCGCGAAGCAAACAGCCCTATTTGGTCACTCACGTAACCCGTGCGCCCCTGCTGCTGGGGGCATTATGGTGTCGTTATCATACAACGCTTAGCGCGTTTACCGACTCAACCGCGCTGATTAGCGTGCCCGCCAATGCGTGTCTTGCACCATTGAGCGACCGTCTGCCGGTGGTTATTCCGCCTCATGCTCTAGACACATGGCTTGACCCAGACAGCCTTCTCGACACCGTCAAAGAATTATTAATGCCCGCGCCTTTGGAACTGTTGGGCGCTTTTCCGGTATCAAAGCATGTTAATAATCCTGCCTATCAATCTGCGGTCTGCGCCCACCCCATAGGGCCAATGCTGCAGTGGGCCACCGCACAGGAGCCATAATGTTACAGCCGATGAGTATAGTCCCCGAACGCGTGCCCTATCCGCGTATTAGCTTGATTGTGATGCTAGGCGCTTTATGGTTCTCCCCCCACTTACTGGCGGCAAGCGATCATCCGGTCGACGAAGTGGTAACACCCACCACCAGCCCTTTCGATAGCCGCGACTATCGCGTATTGACCCTTGAGAATGGCTTAAACGTTTTGCTGGTAAGCGACCCGGAAGCCGACAAGGCCGCGGCCTCAATGAACGTTCGAGTGGGCAGCGCTCAGGATCCGGACGACCTAATGGGGCTTGCTCACTTTCTTGAGCATATGCTGTTCTTGGGCACTGAGCCCTACCCCGCTTCAGATGCCTATCAGCGGTTTATTTCAGACCATGCGGGCTCTCACAACGCTTTTACCGCCCAGCAGGACACCAACTACTTTTTTGATATCGAGCCGTCAGCCCTGCCGGAAGCACTTGACCGGTTTAGCGAGTTTTTCTTATCGCCGCTGTTTAATGCCGATCACCTGGCGAGCGAGCGCAATATTGTTCACTCGGAATACATGGCGCGTATTCGCGATGAGTCACGCCGTGAAAACGACGTGCTCAATCAGCTATTGAATCCTGACAACGCCACCACCAGCTTTGCCGTAGGCAGCCGCGAAACCCTCGCCAACCCGCCTGAAGGCGAGGCGACGCTGCGCGAGCGGGTGATGGACTTTTACCATCAGCATTACGATGCCAACGTTATGAACCTGGCCGTGGTTGCCCCACAGCCGCTGGATACTCTCGAAGACTGGGTGGCAGAACGCTTTGCCGATATCCCCGACAATGACCTCAGCGTTCCGGCGATTGATGCGCCACTGGTAGATGCGTCCACTCTGCCGCGCTATATCGAGCGTCAATCGCTGCAGGACCGTCGCCAGCTGCGTTTTTACTTTCCGATCCCCGATCCCACCGATGAGTATCGCACCAAACCCACCCAGGTGATTTCACACCTGTTAGGTGATGAGGGCGACGGCAGTCTTTTAGCCGTACTGCGCGATGCAGGCTTGGCCGATGGACTGTCGGCAGGCGTTGGCCGAGGCGATGGCGAGAATGCTTTATTTACCGTATCCATCAGCTTAACGCCTGCAGGGGCTGAGCGGCTGGATGATATTCAAACCACGCTGTTTGCCGCCATTGAGAAGATCCGTACCAAGGGGCTCGCCGACTGGCGCTACGCCGAGCAACGCGACCTTCGCGAGCAGGCCTTTCGTTTTCAGCAGCACGGTGCGCCGCAGCAGGAAGCCACTCGTCTTTCAATGAGCCTGTCCCGCCATCCGGTGGAAGATGTACAGTACGCCGCCTACCGAATGGATGCGCCGGACGCTGAACGCCAAGAGGTGTATCTAGATGCGTTAACGCCTGACAACATGCTGCGCTTTTATTCCGCACCGGACATTGAAAGTGACACCGCGTCGCCTTGGTTCAATACCCAGTGGCGGGAGCAGCAGCCTTCCCAGGCAGGCCAGGTACTGGGTGAACTGACACTCCCTGAGCCGAATCCGTTTATTGCCAGCGACCTGACGCTCCTGGAAGGTCAGGATGAGCGCCCCAGCATACTAATCGATACACCCTCGTTTCACGCGTGGCATATGCAGGATGCCCGGTTCAATACGCCAAGCGTTGAGTGGCGCCTGAGCCTGCAATACCCGGACGCCAGCTACTCACCTGAAGAAGTGGTGCTGACTCAACTGCTGGCCGGGTGGTTAAACGACAGCCTCAATGAGTCACTGTATCCGGCGTGGCTGGCGGGCCAAGCGTTTAGCGCCTATCCGCATGCGCGCGGCATGACGCTTTCGTTCTCAGGCTGGCGTGATGGCCAGACGCCGCTCATTGAGCAAGCCATTGATCAGCTTAAAATGGCCGAAATCAGCGACAGCACCTTTGAGCGCGTACGCTATCAGCTGCAGCGGGAATGGCGCAATGCGCCGCAGTCATCACTTCCAGGCCAGGCCAGCCGCACGCTAGGTGAGGCGCTGCTAGCCCCTCAATGGTCGACTACCGAGCTTCTTGCTGCCAGTCAGCGCCTGGAACGCAGCCATCTGGAAAACTTCCGCAAGCGCTTTTTAGGCGGGCTTTATGCTGACGCCATGGCGGTCGGCAACCTGGATGCAGACCTGGCCCGCGAGCAGGCCGACATAATGCGTAACAAGCTACGCCCGCGCTTAACCCGTGACGATATTCCTAAGCTAACGCCACAGGCTGTCAGCGAGACGCCCAGCGTGCTTCGCCCCCACAGCACGCGTGAAGAGTCGTTGGTGTTGCGCTATTTACAGGCCCGCAACCAAACCGCCAAGGAGCAGGCAGTCACCAGCGTGATTGCGCAATGGCTGGAAACGCCGTTTTATCAGAAGCTGCGTACCGAGGAGCAGCTAGGCTATATCGTCAATGCCGGTTATTCGCCGCTGCTTGAAGCGCCTGGTATTGCGCTGCTCGTTCAATCGCCCGATGTGGACAGCGAAACCGTGGCTGAGCATATGGATACGTTTTTGGATGACGCCAGCCAACAGCTTGAGCAGCTAGACGATGAGACACTCGCCCCTTACCGTCAGGCGGTTCATGACCGGCTCAAACAGCGCGATACCAGCCTGAGCGGTATGGCCAGCCGATACTGGCAGGCCACCGCGCTGGATGAAATCCGCTTTGATCGCCGCGAGGAGCTGGCCAATCTGGCACTTGAGGTAAGCCCAGCCGATATACAGGCCGCATGGCCTGAGCTGCTTACCCACCAGCTGGATGTACGCTTCAACCCAGGCGATACACCCAGCGACGTGACACCCTATCGTGAAGCGTTAACGCCGTTTAGCAAACAAAGCCAGCCGTAAGCCACATGACCCGCTCAGGCATCAAAGGCCTGGGCGGGCATCATCGCCTCGACGAACATTACCAGCTCCTCCAGCACCTGCCGCTCACGGTCGCTGAGCGTTTGCTGGTTATAGCGCTCAATTTCCCGGGCAAACGCTTTAAGCGTAAATCCTGAAATGGCCGGATCGTTGATACGCATCCAGCGAAACGCTTCCCACTGCTCGCGCTCCTCACCTTCCAACGTATCGGGGTAGCTACGCGCCCGATAGCGGAACAGCATTTCTTCCAGGCGCGGGTCCTGAAAGGCAAACCGCTGCCCGACTAAGTCCCAGGGATCCATTTCGCGCACCCGCTCCATCTGCTGACGGTCAGCGGCGGAAAAGAAGCTGCCTGAATAAAGCATTAAATCAGGGTCTTGAACCGGCTCATCAAAACCTGCTTTAAATACATCGGCGACTTTCTGCGCCACGCCCTGGGCGCTGCGTAGGGTTTTCCAGTGCTGGCGACAGGTAACAATATCCAAGCCCAGGCGCTCAACAATCGCGCCGTAAGACCCCTTTTGCGGCCCATCAATATCTTTAAGCACGCTGGCCGGAAAGATAACCGGGCAGCGATTGATATGGATGACTTTCAGCGGAATACGCGCCTCGCCTTCCGACAGATCCTGCTGGCTGACAAAAACGCGCTCGCGGATCTCTTCAGCGCTGAGCGTTAGAAGATCACCAGGGTCAACGCTTAAATCGTAAACGATCATCCCATTGGGGTTGGTGGGATGTTCAGCCAGCGGCATCACCAGGGCACTGCAACCACGGCTGGCCGGGTAGCGGCGTGAGATATGCAGAAGCGGCTTGGCGTTAGGCAGGTCTAGCTGTTGGGCAACCGCGCGCTTGCCACGCAGGCCAAGCAGGTAATCAAACAGCTTGGGATTACGCTCCTTGAGCAGTCGAGCCAGGGCAATAGTGGCCCGCACGTCGGCTACCGCGTCGTGGGCGCCTTCGTGGTCAATACCATTGGCTTTGGTCAAGTGCTCAAGCTTAAAGCTTGGCGCGCCATCTTCGCGCAGGGGCCACTCGATGCCGTCCGGGCGCAGTGCGTAAAACGCCCGCACGACATCAATCAAGTCCCAGCGGGAATTGCCGTTTTGCCACTCGCGAGCGTAAGGATCGATCAGGTTACGATAGAACAGATGGCGGGAGACTTCGTCATCAAAGCGCAGGCTGTTATAGCCCGCGACACAGGTGCCTGGCTCGCTCATATGGCGCTGCACTTCACTGGCGAACTGCGCTTCAGGCAAGCCGTGGCGCTGGGCTTTTTGCGGAGTAATACCGGTAATCAGGCAGGCGGCAGGGTGCGGCAGATAGTCGTCTGCCGGCTTACAGTAAAGCTCGACCGGCTCGCCAATCTCGTTTAAGTCCGCGTCGGTACGCAGCGCAGCAAATTGGGCAGGCCGATCTCGGCGTGGATCGGCCCCGAACGTTTCATAGTCATGCCACAAAAAACTGGCAGGGGCGGCATTGGATGGCGCCATGAACAAGCACTCCGCAGGGCAAAACACCAAGCCTAGCACACCGTTTGCCTATCTCGCCGCTAACCTATTTCGCCAAACCTATCTCACCAAACCTATCTCGCCCTTCGCCCCTATCACGGCGCTGACTCTTCTCGACAGGATTGCTCTTAGCTTTTAGGCAACGTTACGTTCAGCTCAAGCACCGAGCAGTTATCTTCGCTATCCAAAGAAATCTGGATAGCGTTATCGTCTACATGCACATAGCGACGGATAACTTCTAATAGTTCGCGCTCAAGCAACGGCATGTAGTCAGGTTGACCACGTTGGCTGCGCTGATGCGCCACGATGATTTGTAACCGTTCTTTGGCCACCGAGGCGGATTTCTTGCGCTCGCGCTTCAAGAACTCCAGTAGTTTCATCGACGGTTACCTCCAAACATGCGGCTGAGCAGGCTCTTACGCTGCACTTCATGAAAACGTAACGGAATCTCTTCACCCAGCAGACGCGACACCGTATCGCTATACGCCTGGCCTGCATCGCTTGATGCATCATGAGTGACCGGCACACCTTGGTTAGAGGCACGAAGCACAGCTTCAGACTCAGGAATAAGGCCCAACAGATGAACCGCTAAAATTTCACGAATATCTTCAAGGGTAAGCATATCGCCCGTAGTCACGCGCTCGGGGTTGTAGCGGGTAACGAGCAAATGCTCTTTAATCGGATCGCCGCCTTGCTCAGCACGCCGGGTTTTTGATGCTAAAAGTCCCAAGATACGGTCAGAGTCACGCACCGAGGAGACTTCAGGATTGGTTACTACAATCGCTTCGTCGGCAAAATACATGGCAAGCTGCGCACCACGCTCAATACCGGCAGGTGAATCACAGATAATAAAATCGAACTCTTCTTTGAGCTTGTCCAGTATTTCCGCCACCCCTTCCTGGGTCAGCGCATCTTTATCGCGGGTTTGTGAGGCGGGCAAAATATATAAATTCTCAACGCGCTTATCACGGATCAGCGCCTGATTGAGGCCTGCTTCCCCCTGGATAACATTCACCAGGTCATATACCACCCGGCGCTCGCAGCCCATGATCAGGTCAAGGTTACGCAGCCCCACATCAAAATCGATAACTACGGTTTTTTTACCGCGCAGCGCAAGCCCCGTAGAGATTGCCGCAGCGCTGGTAGTTTTACCGACCCCCCCTTTACCTGAGGTCACAACAATAATTTTAGCCAAGATTAACTTCCTTCTTGAAGTCGTTCATCGCGAGCGCATGACGCAGAACGAATAACGGAAACGTCAATGTTATGTAGGATGCCATACTGTAACGGATAGGCAAGGCAGCGTCGCTAAGCATTAAGCATGGATACACCCCGCGCTTACGCCATTAACTTAGCGGCTTAATTTCAAGTTGCTCTTTTATAAAATGAACTTCTGCAGCACAGCCTAAAAGCTGTGAATCAATATCTTCAAGACGTTTATAGTTTCCTGCGACAGAAATCAGCTCGGCTTCAAGTTCACGACAGTAAATACCCGCCTGAGTATTGCCGTGTATACCTGCCAAAGCTCGCCCGCGCAAAGCACCGTAAACATGAATGCTCCCCGCAGCCAATACCTCAGCGCCCGCATTGACCGCGCCAATGACGACTAAATCCCCGTCTGATGCACTAACTTGCTGGCCTGAGCGAACGGTACCGCGAAACAGGCGCGTGGCAGCGCTAGGCGCTTCCAGATTTTCAACATCAGGCTGCGTGCTGGAAGCGACAGGCGCCATTTCTGGCGTTCGGCTAACGCTCTCAAGCGATCTAGCCCGCCCCTCTTCTACGGGCGCGAACCAGCCAAGACCCAATGCCCAGGCTGATTGACGCACCGGCTCTGAGCCACCGCGTACGGCTACCGGCAAAAGCTTGTGGTCCCGACAAACGGCGCATATCCGCTCCAGGGCTAAGTGGGGTTCATCAAGCTTTTCCACGCTAAGCACAACCGGTGTATGCTGAAAGAATGCCGGAGATTGAGATAGTTTACCGGCCAGCTGCCGCCGGATATGCTCAGGATCGGCGCTACTTAGCTCCATGACGGTCATCGGCAGCATGCCGCCTTTAAAGGTAAACGCCACGTTGGCACTATCGGCGTTGAGGCTCATAGCCGAACTCCATGTCATGTTCAGGTAAGATAAAGGTAGCGCAATTTGGCGCCTTTCGGTGTGAAGAATCAATTTCTATTACACCCTGGTAAGGCAAAGCTAAGCGACAGCGCCGGTGACTGCAACCGCCTGTTCAACAATGGCTGATTTTTTTATGTCACGCACCTCTACGCAGGATGATCCATGTACGGACTGTTAAGACGCCTGTTCGCTCCTCGGTGGCAACACCCCGACCCCGAGGTACGTCGACAGGCCCTCGCACGCCTGGACCCGAGCCAGGCAGAGCAGCGTGAAGCGCTGCAAGCACTCGCTCACGATAGCGAAAGCGACATCCGCCTGGCGGCTCTATTAGCGCTGGATGACATACAAGGCCTGTTCGATGCTTACTCCGATCACCGCCAGCAAGAGGCATGGTTTAATGCCATGTGCCAGCGGCTCGGTGGTCTTGAAGGTAATACCGACCTTCATCAGCGCCAAGCACTTGTAGAGCAGTTAGATGAATCGCGACTGCTGAATGCGATTGCTCTTCAAGGAGATAATCTTAATCTCCGCCTAACGGCGCTTGCCCGGCTCACCGATGATAACGATCTTATTACCCAGGCGTGTCACAACGGCGTAGCCACCGTGCGCCATCGCGCGGCCGAGCGCATAGAAGACGAAGAGAGCTTAAAGCGCCTGCTCAAAGAGGCTCGCCGTGACCGTCACGTCGTGCGTCTTGCCCGTGAAAAGCTCGGCCAGAAGCGCACCGATGCAGAGTGGCTTGCCCAACAGCAACAGCAGCGTGAACAGCTACTTCAGCAGCTTGAGCAGCAGGCGCGTGTCCCGTGGGAGCCGCTTTACGGTGGCCGACTGCGCCATTTGGAGCGCGAATGGAAGGGCCTTGCGCACCCACCTAGCGCCGAGCAGGAGCAGCGTTTTCATCACGCTATGCTGGGCTGTCGTAGAACCTTGCATGATCATGAAACCCAAGAGCAGGCCCGCCAGCAAAGCCTTGCCCGCCGAGACGAAGCGGAACGGACCCGCAACCAGCTTCTGGATGGGCTGGAGGAGACGCTTGAAGGCTTACACCACGCAACGGAAATCACCGAGCAGGATATCGACAGCCTGCGCGCCCAGCGGCAACTGTTTAGCCAGCGCTGGCAAGCGCTTTCTGATTTGCATACTCCTAGCGAGCTGGCCCGGCAGCGCTACACCCAGGCGATCGTTCAGTACGAGCAGTGCCTGGACGCCTGGCACCGCTGGCAGGATATCAGCGTCACGCTTGAGCAGGCCCTGACGGATAACGACTACAGCGCCATGAAGCGCTTGTTAAAAGCGTGCGCCTGGCCTGAAACGCTTACGCCACCGGCACTCATACAGCGCGCCCAGGCAACGCTTGCCACTGAGTCAAAAGAAATTGACGACAGCCATCAGGCCTCCGTCTCGCTAAGCACGCTTGAAGCGGAGCTTGATAGCTTTGAGCACCTGCTGGAGCGGGGAGCCTTTAAAAGCGCCAGCCAGCTTCATCAGCGCTTAAAGCCGCAAATTGAAGGTTTGAAAACAGCCGATGCCAAGCCGCTGAAAGCACGACTGAAACAACTGGGTGCGCGCCTGGCCGAACTACGCGATTGGCGCGGTTTTGTTGCTGGGCCAAAGCGTGAGCAGCTATGCGCCAGTATTGATGCACTGGCTAATGACCAGCATATGGCTGAAGCCGCGCTGGACCGCCACCACCGCCAGCTGGTAAAAGAGTGGAAATCACTGGGCGATGCAGCGGCCAACCGCGAACAGTCAACACGCTTTCGCGCGGCGTCGGAGCGTATTCATGAACGGCTCGGTCCGTGGCGTGATCAGCTTAGCCAGGAGCGTGAAGCGAATCTAAGCGCCCGGGAACAGCTATGCGAACAGCTTGAAACCCTGCTTGCTCAACCGGCCGAGAATGCCGACCCTGACGTGCTGCGTGAAATTCGCGATAAAGCACGTCATCAATGGCGTCACTATTCACCGGTCCCCCGCGAGCGCTCTGAAGCGGTAGGCCAGCGGTTTGGTAAAATTCGTCATCAGCTTCAGACGCTGATCGATCAGCGAGCAGAGCAAATCGCCTCACAAAAACACGCTTTGATTGAAGAAGTGAAGGCTTTGCGCAGCGATGAGCAGCAACCCTTGGCTCAGCGCATTTCCCAAACCAAGCAGCTACAGCAACGCTGGCGCCAGTTAGGGAGAGCCCCTAAAGGTGCAGAGCAGTCGCTTTGGAAAGCTTTTCGGCATGAGTGCGATCAGCTATTTGCTCAACGTGATGCACATAAAAACGAGCAGGCCGCCCGCCAGCAACAGCAACTTGATGCGATGCAGGTGCTGATTGACCAAATGGATAGCTGGCAACCCACTACTGCCCGGGAAGCGAGCGTGCTGGAAGACTTCCTAAGCCAGGTCAACGGACTTGAACCGCTGCCAAGAAACCGTCGCAGCGAAGGTATGCAGCGACGTTTGAGTGGCATCGTGCGGGCCAAACGCGAGCGCTTAAGCCGCCTGGAAATTGCCGACACGGTTGAGCAGTGGCATCTGATCCTGCCGCTCGTCAATGCGCACCTGGCAGCCGACCAGCGCTATCTGGCCGGGGAAGCCGCAGAAACCGTCAACGCAACTGAGGTGATCAGCACGCCGCTCCCCGCTGCATTTATCGAGGCACACCACACCCGCAATCGTCAGCGCCATACAACACCCCTACCGTTATCGGCAGAAGATAAAGCGGCGCTGGCGGACTCGGTTTCCCGCCTGCGGGTACACCTTGCCTTATTAACCAGCGGCAGCGTACGCCAGACCGATGAACCGTTGCGCCTGGCGATCCAGGTAGAGCGTTTAAATGAAGGGATTCGGCAAGAGCGCAGCCGCCCAGAAGAAATTATCGATGTGCTCGCAGCACTACTTGCGCTTGGGCCGATATCCGCAGAGCAGTGGGAGCGCGAAGTAAAGGAGCTAGATAACTTACTCAGTGACTTGGCGAGGGTTCTCCCACCCTAGCGTGAAGTAGAATTCAGCGACGTGTTTCAGCAACAGCGCAACGGGAGGCCATTGGCCTCCCGTTTTCATGCTCTCCTTATGAGAAAGCATTTATCCA
The DNA here is from genome assembly GCF_052376775.1 of Halomonas sp. AOP43-A1-21. Taxonomy (NCBI): domain Bacteria; kingdom Pseudomonadati; phylum Pseudomonadota; class Gammaproteobacteria; order Oceanospirillales; family Halomonadaceae; genus Halomonas; species Halomonas sp. AOP43-A1-21. The sequence continues at coordinate 147,209 of NZ_JBQSWC010000005.1, forward strand.
GTAAATCCATAGGCGTGATGGCCTACCCCATAAACTGGCCACCGTTGATATCGATATTGGCGCCAGTGATAAATCCAGACTCTTTATCGGCCAGGAAGGACACTAACCGGCCAATTTCCTCAGGCTTACCATAGCGTTTTACCGGGATCGTTTCGCGAATGGCTTCGCGTACCGTTTCTGGAATTTGCATAATCATATCGGTCGCAATATAGCCCGGCGATATGGTGTTTACCGTGATGCCTTTGGTCGCGGTTTCCTGCGCCAGCGACATGGTTAAGCCGTGCATGCCCGCCTTAGCGGCTGCGTAGTTAACCTGACCAAACTGACCTTTACGACCATTAATAGACGAGATATTGATGATTCGACCATGGCCGTTTTCGAGCATCATCTCGATCACGCTGCGGCAGGTGTTAAAGACGCTGTTAAGATTGGTATCGATGACCTGGTACCACTGATCGTAGGCCATCTTCTTCATTGTGCCATCGCGGGTAATGCCGGCACAGTTAACCAACACGCTGATAGGGCCGTATTTTTCGTGGATCTCACGCGCGGCTTCCAGACATGCATTATGGTCAGATAGATCAACCCCTAACGTTGTAATATTTTCATAACCGGCAGCTTGCTGGGTTTCCAGCCAGGTTTTGGCTTTTTCGGGATTGTTATACCCCGCTACCACCCAATAACCCGCATCCGCCAACGAATGGCAAATTGCCGTACCGATTCCACCAGTTCCACCAGTTACCCAGGCGACGGGGGCTTGATTGGCCATTGACTACCTCCCTGATATGACAAATGGCTTGGACTGTAAGCACTGTTATGGTGTCGCAAACCATTTCGAATAAGCGCTAAGCGCTTGTATCACTAACAGCACGTCGCTTTACCTATCAGACGACCTACTGACAGTAAGCTTTTTGTTATGGCTTTTGAAAGCATAGCTTTACTCTTTGTATATTGCAGCAGTATGAATATCAGTCTTATGTGAGTAGTTTTCTAGCGAGGGTTGACTTATCTAAAAAAACCCGTAGAATACGCCTCACGTTGATGCGGGGTGGAGCAGTCTGGTAGCTCGTCGGGCTCATAACCCGAAGGTCATCGGTTCAAATCCGGTCCCCGCTACCAATATTTAAAGAGCCAGATCAGTTATTTACTGACCTGGCTCTTTTCCGTTTGCTTACCATTTTTCTAAAGCAGATACTTTCTTTCTTAAACCCCTTCCCCGGAGCACCATTCCACAGCCAACCAAGCCGTTATGCCGAGTGCGTGACACTCACTCTCGACATCGGATACCCTTACTGACACTAAAGCTCAGCTCCCGGCAAACCTCATGGGCGGCTTACAGGGCGGACGCAAGCAACCCAGCGGTACATCAGGCGTCCCAAAATTAGCGATGAGACTCTCAAAGGGCAGTCACTACTCCTGTTTTTTCTTGTCACTGGAAATGCTTACGATATTTTGCGGCTCTCCCTTTACAAAAAATGCATGGACATTATCAACCGACCCATTCAGAAAACGCGAAAAGGTTTCTTCAGTCTTCCACGCCATATGCGGCGTTGTCATGACATTATCCAATGCTGCAAAGGCATTATGTTGCGGCAGCGGCTCTTCGCAGAAAACATCAAGCCCCGCCCCACCAATTTTCTTACGCTGCAAAGCATCAAGGAGCGCAGCCTCGTCAATAATGGGCCCACGTGATGTGTTAACCAGAACCGCATTAGGCTTCATGAGTTCAAAATGTTCCGTCGTCAGTAAACTCTCAGTTTCAGGCACAAGCCTTACATGGATACTAACAGCATCCGATTGGGTAAGCAGGTCTTCCAATGAGACGTACTCCACTCCCGCCTGAACGGCTCGCTCTCGAGTCAGCCTGGGGCCCCATGCAATAACGCGCATACCAAAGGCCTGTGCCATTCTCGCCACTGAACAACCAATCTTGCCCAGGCCAATCAGGCCAATGGTTTTACCGCTCAAGTTACTGGTAACGATCACAGGCCACTCTCCTGCGGACATCCGACGGTCCACCTCAACGATCCGCTTGGTGAGGTTAAGCAAAAACGCAAAGGTCATCTCGGTCACCGCCGCGGTAGACCCACCTGGCGTTGTTGCAACCGAAACCCCCGCTTCGGCCACTGCGCCTTTATCCATATGCGCAAGGCCTGTACCAGTTTGGGCGATTAGCTTTAG